>CAZPPN010000006.1:0-20161 GCA_964588425.1 uncultured Ruminococcus sp.
CAAAAATCCTTCGAAATTAGTGAGAAATCACGAAATATCGGAGGATTTTCTCTTTATAAAACGTCACATTGAACAAGCAAAAACAATTAAGCAATAATCAGATAGGTCGCGTGGTGGAAAAAGCAACCAAGTGACTGTAAACCAAGAAAACACGTACTGCACACTGATTTCAGAGCAAATATAAACCAAGCCGCAGATATTCAAAACGAATGTCTGCGGCATTTTTTATTCGGAGGAAAAAATGTCAGAATATAAATTGGAACTCAAACAAGTAGTAGATTACCCACGCTGCCGTATGTATAGACAGTTCATTCAAGGCTTGATCGAAAATACGAATCTCCGTGTAGGTGGTCACAGCCAGCTCTATTACTACACAGTACTTTGCTGTTATGCCAATTTCAGAACATGCTACCATAGAGTGAAGAGCGTCACCTATACACTCTATCCCGGAGAATGGATCTGCAACATCAGCGAAATTATGAAATGGTTTCGCGTGAGAAACAAAAGACAGGTTACTTGCATTATGGATAAGCTGCAGGAGAAGCATCTGCTTAAATACAAGATCGTAGGGCAGGGGGATGTTATCAAATATCGCTTATCCGGATGGACGAAGCATAACCGTATTCTTGAATACAATGCCCCCTGTCATAAAGATATAGGCTTTTTCTTCATGCCCGTGAATCTTGCCGCAGAACTTGTGGGAAGTGGAAAGAATTCAGAAATGGATGTTCTCATTGATATGTGGATCAATACTGTATATAACGATCCGCAGGTAAGGGGTTCCGAAACAGCTCCCGTAGTATATATGCGAAACAATACCGGCTCACCGCTTATTGGCTATTCAGAACTCGCAGAACGCTGGGGTGTTTCAAAAGCTACAGTAGGGAGATATATGAAAAAACTGTCTGATCTTGGATATGTGAACCTTATAACTTACCCCGGAACACACGGAAGTGTTATCAGTCTGCAAGGGTATATGTCAACTATGTTCCAGGTTTCCGATGTGATGGTTGACAAGGAGGAGATCGCTATGTCTCTTTGCATCAAACTCAAATCACATGAAATTGTCGAGGAAATCGAAGTCGATAGCGTTTCAAAATCTGCAAATAGCGTCTCAAAATTGAACGTGCAGATTCTGCTTGCAAAAATCGTTTCTTTCATTAATGCGCAAGGTTTTTCTTGCTCTGGATGTGAGCGCTTGGAGTATATGTTATTAGAGTTATCCGATTGCAAGGAGGATATTAAGAGTAAGATTAACTATATAGCAGAGGACAAAAAATATAGGCTCATTGTAACATGCGGAGGAAAACGAGCGTTATTTGAATTCGAGATCAGTCTGAAAGAGTGCAAAGGAGATAGTCAGAATGAAAAAAGAGAGTGAGCAGTATACCCTGATGCGCGGGATTCTTGAACGGTTTCGGGATATGGAGTACGATGAAAAGCCTATTTCTTTGCAACCTGCTCTTGAACTTATGCGAAATCATCACAAGCATGGGGAAAAGTATTATTGGATTCTGTATTATGCCTATCTTTCACCCAAGCCTTGTGACAATGATGAAAGAGCTATCAGCCTTTTGTCAGCTCACGGGTTTGATGTGACAAAGAGAAATTTCCTTGGTAGACGCCGAGCCGCCATTTACGCTATTTCTGAATGCTTTTTTGCGATTAGAAAAGAAGAATAAAGAATACCCGCTTTCTACCCGAAGATTACCCAGCCATTTTCTTGAACAGGACTTCTTGGTGTGGTATAATAGATATGCTCAAAATTATGTCAAAGGGGGAAGGTATCGGACATGATCACACGAGAGCAAATCTACGGAAAGGAAGCAACGGAAATATTCAGGCTCATTACTACATACCACTGCGTTCACAGAAATCACCTTTTGCGTATTTATCCTGACAAAGAGAAACAAGTCGATAATCTGCTCAAATACCTGCTGCGACAAGGGCGTATCTTCACAAGTCCTGATACAGCAGATATTTTTTTCGATAATTCTGAGTGTTCGATTGACATAGAGATGATGTCTGCCTTATGGGTACTTGCAGATTTCTCAGATAAGTCAGAATATCACTGTACAGGTGAGTTCCCTGTGAAAATACTCTTCTTTGCAGATGCATCCGTCTTTGACATTATCTATGTTTCAGAGGGGAGAGAGACGCTTGTAAACTGTGCGCTAATGCAGTCTGATGATGAAAGCAAACGACTTGTAATCATAGAAAACGTGGAGCAAATAGACAAGCTCAGTATTCCGAATACTGCGGCATATTGTCTTGTCAACCTGAATTCGGGAGAAACACAATATTTTACTATCAATGATTTGGAGGACTAAATGGAAAAAAGCATTATTACGAAACGTATTGAGAATTTAAGGCGCGATAACGAAAAGATTGCGCAGACGCTTATCGCGATGGATGGGACTGATCTTGAGCACAATGCAGATAATTTCAAACATCTTGCAACCGATGCCGCATTACGCAGTGAACTTATCACCTGCAGAATGCGGCATTTGCTTTATGATTACACAGATATCCGCAAACCGGAATACCTTACCTCTGCCGCACTGGTGCAGGGAATCGTCATCCGAGAATATCCGGATATGTTTGAGATTGAACTACCTTGTCTGTTTCCAAAACGTAAGCAAAGGCAGAGCAGTGAATATCTTACAGATCCGCTGTACTTTCTTCTCAGTCAGTACACCGACAGTCACCCTGTAAAGAAGTATAACGATTGCGTTGTGTGCTTCGTACACGAGTACGATAAGGATTTGCCACATAGAAGAATCCGTGATTATGATAATCTGGAGCAGAAGCAGATGCTTGATGTAATTGCAGCATTTATCTTGAAAGATGATAGTGGAATGTGCTGTGATTCATATAACACTGTAGCACTTGGAGATGCAGACAAAACACGGATATTTATTATGCCGAAGGAGCGTTTTTGCACATGGCTTACAGAGCAATATGTGGATTAATCCCCCGTCCTAAAACAGCAGTTTTTTTGAACTTTGATTTGGGATGAGGGTGAAAAGCGAGAAAAAATCGTTTCTTACATACTATGTGTATGCGAAAATGAATGACGCAAAATACCGGAGTTACAAGCGGCTACGGTATTTTTATTGGAGGTGAATGCAGTGTCGTATGAGCAGGAAGAAATAATCTGTGAGACCTTGAGAGAACGGCTATTATCTCTGATTGCTGTTTGCGGTGAACTGCCCGCCGATCAAATCAAGCGAATACCCGGTGGCGATGAATACAAGCAGAATATCATAAAACAGCTCAAAAAGCGCAAACAAATTAAGACCTTTTACAAAGATGGACTACGCGGATACAGACTTCTTCTTCCCACCAAAGAACTACTTCTTCGGCAGAACCCCAATCGCTTTAATTTTTATCTGACCGGTGTGAATGAAACCAACCACATCAGAAGTGAGTTCACAAGACGTCTGCGTTTACACCGACTTGCCGAGACAACAGTTTCGATGCTGAATAGTGGTGCTGAGATATACCGCGACAACAAGCCGGATATCTTCGCACCTGTTTACACCCCTACCGAAATTATATCCCCCTCGTTCTATAACTCACGCGAGATAAAAGAGCTTGGCATTGATACTATCAAAATAAACGGCGCAAGAGCTATGGGGGTGCTGCTTACCGAATACAATGTTTTTTCGGTCTACAACCTCGGCGACTCTATGATGAAGTGGGACTATAAAGCTGAGATGCGATTCAAGGCAATGATGCAGACAACACTCTGCCAGAACAGATTGAGCCGACAATATTCGACTGATTCTATACAAGGAGTGATATTTGGTAATTCAATGGAGTTTGTATCAGATATACTGAGTCAAACACGTAACAAAGAGTATTTTGTTCTCGACGGTGGATATGACCATTTCTATTATCTTACAAATGATCGAAAAGGCGAGCGAATCTTGTCCGTTCTCTGTTACCCCGAGGTTGTTAAGATGTTTCATTCGACTCTCGGTTCTGATTTTAATAAGCAGGATCCAACCTTCCCCGTAGAAAACGATGCGATAGACAAAAAAGGCAATCCCGTACTATTTGCCTGTATCTGCGATTTGCCCCGTATCAATCGCTTTGTGAATGCTGTTAAGAGCCAACATCGACACGGCATAATAGTTGGCTTTGAATTTCAAGAAGATGTACTTAGCAGACTATGCCCCGAGCAAATAGAGTTTGAGTCAATCAGTTTTGAGAAATGGGAAAGGAATTACTTTGATGAAAACTAAAAACAAAGTGTTGCTGGCTATATTAGTGCCGCCGTTGTTATTCGCTGTCCTATATGGCGGCGGTGTAATAGCACAGTTTATCTCAGGATATATAACCTGGCAGAACGGGGGAGGCACCCCCGGAGACGGGACATCCCCACCCCTGCCCACGATGGATGTTTTCAAATGTATTGGTGCTGCCTTTACATTCCCATATGGCGTTGCAGGTATTCTGATTTGCCTTATCCTGTTTGCTGTACTCATATTCCTTGTTATGCGAATGGGCTATGGTGACGGCGGTGCGTATGATAAGGAGCGTAATTTCAATTACTCCGATAAAGGCACCTACGGGACAGCCGGATTTATGACTGAACGAGAAGTAACTGAGGTCCTTGACCTCACAACAGATTTGCGTAAGCATACCGGCACAGTCCTTGGACTGCTGGATGGTCAGTTTGTATGTGTTCCGAAAGAAACACGGCTGAATGCCAATATGGCGGTGTACGGTGCCAGTGGTTCCATGAAGACACGTTCATTCTGTGTGAACAGAATCCTGCAGAGTGCGGCAAGAGGAGAATCGCTGATAGTATGTGACCCGAAATCGGAACTCTATGAGAAGACCAGTGAGTATATGAGAGATAAAGGATATACCGTCAAGGTGTTCAACCTTGTTTCTCCGCAGAACTCAGACTCATGGAACTGCCTTGCGGAGATCGAAGGGGATGAGTTGATGGCACAGCTTTTCTGTGATGTTGTTATCAAGAATACCGGCTCGGAACGAGGCGACCACTTCTGGGATGCGGCAGAGCAGAACTTAATGAAAGCTCTTGTACTGTACGTAGACCTTGGTTATCCGCCTGAGAAGCGGAACATCGGGGAAGTGTACAAGCTACTAACCCTTTCCTCTGAAAAGGAACTCAACGCTCTCTTTGATGTTCTCCCCGCAACCCATCCTGCGAAAGCGCCCTACGCAATCTTCAAGCAATCGTCCGATACGGTGCGAAGCGGCGTTATCATTGGTCTGGGTTCCCGTATTCAGGTGTTCCAAAATAAGAAGATCTGCGACATGACTGCCTATGATGAAATTGACATGGAGCTTCCCGGCAAGGAACGGTGTATCTACTACTGCATCAACAGTGACCAGGACAGCACCTTTGACTTCCTTGCATCGCTGTTCCTCTCGTTTGTCTTTATTAAGTTGGTGCGCTATGCAGACAAGCATTGTCCGGGAGGAAAACTTCCTGTGCCTGTCCACGTGCTCGGTGAAGAGCTGACAGCGTGCGGTGTCATTCCGGACTTGTCGCGCAAAATCAGTGTTATCCGTTCCAGAAACATCAGTATGAGCTGTGTATTCCAGAATCTTGCCGGTCTGCAGAACCGATATCCTCAGAATCAGTGGCAGGAGATTCTCGGCAACAGTGATATTCAGCTTTTCCTTGGTTGTGTGGATGAACTGACTGCCAAATACATCAGCGACCGTTCGGGAGATGTAAGCATACAGGTCAAGAGCGAAGCCAGACAGCTCGGAACTTGGCGTGTGTCGAATTACACACCCGAATACCGTGAAACCAGTGGTGTTGGTAAGAGAAAACTGCTGACAATGGATGAAGTTTTACGCTTGCCTATTACTGAAGCACTTGTCATTGTACGCGGTAAGAAGCTGCTGAAGGTAGATAAGTGTGACTATTCCCGACACCCCGAATATCCGAAACTGCGCTCCTGTAAGGCATCCGAGCATATACCCGAATGGAGCAAGCAGATAGAAACACCGGTACCGGAGCCGATAAAGGAGGTGAAAGAGAATCCGAAGCCGCAGGAGAAACCGGAAGCGGCAAAGACAACTGCCAAAAAGCAGAGCAAGAAACCCAAGGTCGTAGCGACCAGTAAAGAATCCATTTTATCATAACTGAAAGGAGCTTGTTTATGCAAGATCAGGAAAACATTTTATTGTCGGATGAACTGTCAGCCGAAGCGACAGTGGATATCGACAACACATCTTCTGCGGATATTATAACAGAGGATGAAGTCAAACCTAAGCGGACTCGCCGTAAAAAAACGGATGATACGCTGTCAGAAGATTCCCAGGCGACAGAAAGTACGGATGAATCAAAGAAAACTGAATCAGAGGATACACCACACGAAGATAATACCGAGAATATTATTTCTGAGGAACTTTTGGGAGAGGTCCTTGACGATTCCGAGGGTAAGACGGTAGATGAACTTCTTTCCGAAGATAACGCTCCAACTGCTGAAGTGATAACAGCAACGAATAGTGAACGACCGAGAAAGAATGCGCCGATTCTTACCATTGAAGCAGGTGGAGATGTTGTTACAGAAGAAATGCAGGCAGATATTGCTTGGCATGAAATCCATAATGCGTACCGAACCAGGCGTATTCTTTCCGGAGTGTTCGGTGGCTTGGAACAGCTCGACAGCGGCAAATATGTAGGTATTGTGGAATATAGGGGATATCGTATCCTTATTCCGATGAAGGAAATGATCTATAATTATCCGAATCAGCTTCAGGGACCCGAATACAAAGAAGAAATGCAGCGACTTCATAGAAATCTCAGTAATATGCTCGGCGCTGAGTTTGATTTTATGGTCAAAGGCATTGATTCAAAAGCCAGAAGCGTAGTTGCAAGCCGTAAAGATGCTATGCGCAGAAAACGTCAGATTTTCTACATCGACGAGGATATGAACGGTGAACGCCGTGTCAGAGAGGGGCGACTTGTACAGGCAAGAATTATCGGTGTCCATGAAAAAATTCTTCGTCTTGAAATTTTTGGTGTGGAGACAACTATCCTTGCGCGAAATCTTTCGTGGGAATGGATCGGTGATGTTCATGACCACTATTCCGTAGGAGATCATGTCATTGTCCGCATTACTAATGTGGAAGTCAATGATATTGATAACATTCGTGTAAAGACTGCGGTGAGAAGTGATATTAACAGTGCAAGGGATAATCTAAAGCTTTGCAAGATTCAAGGCAAGTATTCCGGTACGGTTATTGATGTTCATAAGGGCGTATGCTTCATCCGACTGAACAACGGTGTCAATGCGGTGGCAC
The DNA here is from genome assembly GCA_964588425.1 of uncultured Ruminococcus sp. Classification (GTDB taxonomy): domain Bacteria; phylum Bacillota; class Clostridia; order Oscillospirales; family CAG-272; genus UMGS1696. Next base: position 7,300 of record CAZPPN010000006.1, read on the forward strand.
ATTCCTGCCGTGACCGCCGTTATCCCGGAAAGAAAGACGAGGTAAGCTTTACTGTAACGAGTATTGATGAAGAAAGAAATACTGCTGTCGGCATCATTACACGTATTATTAAGCAAAATTTATAAAGAAAATTATGAGAGGGTATCGGTTTATTCATCTGCTGCCGATGCCCTCTTTTCTTCTTTGGGGGATCTTTGGAAGAAAAGTGTATAATATAGGTGTGGGATGTACTCGAAAAAATATGAGAGGAGGAAATCGATTGAAAAAGAAGAATACCATACGCTGTCCGTATTGCGGTGCCGAAGCGAAACTTCGCCCAGCAACTGTAGTGTACGGCGAAGCGACGCTTAACAAAAACAGTTATATGTATGTGTGTGACCGGTATCCGGTGTGCGATGCTTACGTTGCTGCTCATGGCGAAAGCAAACTCCCGATGGGAACACTGGCAAACTCTGAACTAAGAAATAAGAGAATCCGCGCTCATCACGCTTTCGATCAGTTATGGAAGAGCGGCCGCATGACAAAGAAAGAAGCATATCATTGGCTGCAGATTCGCTTCGGGCTGCCGAAAGAACAAGCCCATATCGGAATGTTCGGTGAGTATATGTGTGATCGACTGATAAGTGAGTGCACACAGACAGCAGAAAAAATGAAAATCGCAATGTAAATAAAAACTTTCAAAGATTATAAACCAAAGGAGATAAAGCAGATGAAAAAATTATATACAGCAGTAGGTGGGTTACAGTTCAGAGGGAATATTGCAGGTAAGCGTTGTCCCGTTCTTGTTGTTAATGGCAATGAAACAACACCCAATATGTCGGAGATGATTTTGTGGAGCACACTTTACTGGCAAATTCTAACCGAGGACGAGCTGGAATCGCAGTTTGAAGCAAAGAAAAAGGAAGTCAATTATGCAGATCCAATGAGTGCTTCCGCGGTAATGTTCTGGATGATACGCCGTGGGCTTATAGAGGAAGGTATCGGAGATACATACGAAGATGCACTTTATGATCTCTTGTCCAGATTGTATATCACGCCAATAGAAGTGAATCCGCTTCTCGATGTGGTATCATTCGTTCGCATGGTGTTTAGGGACAAACTTCCCATAGAATACGCGAAGCAGGTTTTTCGCCGCGACAAAAGGACTGATAGTGAGAGGCAAATTATGAAGCTTCTACATAAGGTCAAACTGACAACAGCCGAAACGGTTCGTTGTTTTGATCGTAATGTGTTTGATATTCAGACAGAGGATGAAGTAGTAGAAAAGCTGTATCAAGATGATTATACTACCAGTGAAAATATTGCAGATGAAATGAGGATTGTTCCGTGCTGCAGAGCGGTTTTGACTGATATATCAAATCTGTATCTACGCAAGCAAATCGTGTTTGATAGAATGTGAGTAAAGTTAGGGTAAATATCTGTATATTGCGAAATACGGCTTGACAGGGGCAATATCTTGTGATATAATCGTGTCATAAAGTTATTTTGTGCGTTTTCGGTGTAAACCGATATGGTAAGAGAAGCTTACGAGCATCGCTTACATTGCACACGTTGTTAAGTTTGTATTCAAAGTGCCTGCTATAAGTCTGCCCATTTCCAGTGGCGGACTGTTAGACGGCACTTTTTTATATAGATATTTAAAGCCATTAGGCAGAAAGGAGTGTTATGGCGCAGGTTTATGTGGTCGGCAGAGTCGTTGCTGATCTCGAACTGAAGCAAAGCAGCAGGGATGAATCTTATGTTTGTTTCGATATTGCAGAGAATATTGGCGGTCGTGACAGCAGAAGAAAGCAGATCTTACAGATTTGGGCGTTCGGCAGTGATGCCAAGCAGCTTATCTGTGATGATGTGCAGGAAGGCACGACAATCTGGATTACCGGAAGTCTGGAGCTTGAGGAATTTATCACCGAAAGCGGCAGATACCGGGACAAAAGATTGAAAGTATATCTGAAAAGCTGGGGCTATGCATCAGATGAACCAAAACAAATCTTCCGTGAAGTGATTGGTAAAACAGAACAATATGCGCCGATCATCGATGGAGAAAGAGAACCCTTGCCGGAATAGTTTTCGGCACCAAAGAGGAACCATTTGTGTTTTTCATTAGGAAATACAAGTGGTTCCTCTTTTTTTGTTTTCCACAAAATTTGTTGAAGGAGTGAAATCAAACAAATGAAACACAAGAAAAATCTCTGGAATACGGCGGCGGTATTAATCGTTGCTGTTCTCGTAATTATGGCATTTACTCGCGGAAATTTGCAGTTCTGGCTGTATGTCGCTGCATTTACCGCATGGGGTATTTGGGCAAGTGTCAAGCATCTTATCCCATTCCTTAAAGAATGTCACTTTCGCAGAGAACTCGAAAAAGAACAGAAGCGTATGGTAGATGAACAGCGAAATCCAATTTCGCCTGCATTGGATCCGGTTGCCGATGTTCTTTTACGTCACGTCAATTACAGAATTACCGGCTTTCTGAAAGCCTCATATCCGGATGCCACTTGGAATTGGTGTGAGGAGTACCCCGAGGTAATTGCCGCAAATGGCGGTAAGGGAAGAATTCAAGTGTTCGGAATTGACGAGTACAATTACGGTGAAGTTACACTTGATAGTAACGCCAATATGACCTGTTCGCTTTTGAAAGTTGTGACGCTTGGTGAGGATAACAACGAATCTGACGCTGATAAAGATAAACCTAAGCCTCCGGTGCCGCCGCAGAATACGGTTGATCCGCAGGTGTGGTTTGAACAGCATGGCAGAGATGTCCTTAGTAAGCTCATAAATGATTTGAGCGGATACGGTTATCACAGCCTTACTATTCGTGAAAACGGCGATGTAACCATCGATCAGGGAGATAAGCAAATCAAAAAGCGTCACTTCCGAAGCGTTCCTGAGAAAATGTATTGGAATCGCCTTGTGAATGTTCTTGAACGTGCAGGCGTAGCCGGCGAAGTAAAAGAAGACGGTATCGTTGTGACATGGTGAAAGGATGTGATGTATTGTGAAATCCGGACTGACAATTGAAGCATTAGCCGCTGAAATTCTTCGTCAGAAAGAGATGAAGGAGGACTACATTGTAGATACTCCTGCTCTGGTGATGGAGCCAAGCGGTAACGATGTTGTCCTTCGTGTTCTCGATGAAAATAAGGATGACCGAATTGAACCGCTTGATGTCGGAGAGATTGCTCATAGACAGATTGGTACGCATTTATCTATTCCGGCAAAGTATTACGCAAAGATGCTTACGGAAAAACCCGATCTGCTGTGTGCAAACGTAAACAGTTGGATGGGTACAAATCCTGCCAAACGCATGCTTCGCGTACTTGAAGGAAAAGCAAGAGCATTCCTCAGCAATCGATATTTGAGACTTGATCACTACGAGATAGTATCCGCAATTTTGCCAATCCTCGGCGAAATGCCGGATGCCCAGTTCGAAAGCTGTCAGATTACAGAGGGACGCTTGTACATCAAGGTCGTGAATCCACGTCTGCAGGCAGAGGTAACACCGGGAGATATTGTTCAGTCAGGCTTGATAATCAGCAACAGTGAAGTCGGTCTTGGTTCTGTTACAGTACAGCCGCTTGTTTACCGTCTGGTTTGCAGTAATGGTATGATCGTCAATGATGCAGCTACAAAGCGAAATCATATCGGTCGTGTAAACAATTCTGATGAGAATTTTCTTCTGTATTCAGAAAAGACTTTACAGGCAGACGATCATGCATTTCTCTTGAAGATTCAAGATACGGTAAGAGCCGCAGCAGATGAGGCGCAGTTCGCTCGTGTTGTCGGTATGATGCAAGAGGCATCAACAGCACAGATGAATACAGCTGATGTCCCGGGACTTGTCAAGCTTGCCAGCCGCGAGTTTGGCATTACCGAATCAGAAGAACCGGGTGTTCTGCAGCACCTCATCGAAGACGGCAACCTTACACTGTACGGTCTTTCCAACGCGGTGACACGATTCAGCCAGGATGTTGAAAACTACGACCGTGCAACCGATTTAGAGGGCATCGGATACAATATCCTTACAATGCCCACAAACACATGGAACAGACTTAACCGGGCAGCAGCTTAATGTCCGGTCAACAAAATTATTTTAATTATAAAGGAGTTATAACTATGACTAACAACTACATGAATCCCAATGCTAACGCAATGACCCCCAACGCTGTGAATCCCATTATGCCCGCCGAAGCGGTTGAACCTCGTCCGTTTATTCTTCCGGAAATGATGGATGATTCGTTTTCCTCAGAAGATATCGGCGAAGATTTTGACGGTATCCGACTCAGCTTCCGTAAGGTGAAGATTCCCAGCGGCGGTATGATCCAGTTTGAGGTTCCGGGTGATGATCCTGAGAATCCCGACTATGTGAAGTATATCGAGGGTGTCATTCTCTACAATCATGCTGCAAGTGCATATTGGTCCGGTGGTTCCGAGTATGACGAAAACACTCCTCCGCTTTGTTCTTCTTTGGATGGTAAACAGGGCATCGGTACTCCCGGTGGAGTGTGTGCTGCTTGTCCATTCAACCAGTATGGAACAGCAACCGACTCCAAAGGCAATCCGGCTAAGGGGAAGGCATGCAAGAATATGCGACAGCTTTACATTCTTCGCAGCGGAGAGTATATGCCTATCCAGCTTTCGCTTCCGCCTACAAGCCTTTCTAACTTCAACGAGTTTATGAACAACGTCTTCGTAAATCGCAGACGTCCCACATGGGCAAGCGTTGCCCAGATCGGCCTCAAGAAAGTGGACAACGGAGCAAACACCTACAGTGTAGCAACCTTCCGTAAAATGCAGGATTTCGTCGGTGAGCAGATTCCTCCGATGAAGCAGTATGCAAGCAACTTCCGTGAACAGCTTCGTCAAAGCTTGGAACAGCGTCCCGTTATTGCAGACAGCGTAGTGGAGACCGAACCTATTTTTGATGCAGCTCCCGCATACCGCACTGTTGTACAGGATGGTACCAATTCGATTTCTTCTCCGTATGGGGTAATCGATGGTGACAGAGACGAATTACCTATGTAATCGCAAGTATTATGTATCGCCGGCGTAAAAACCGGCGATACCCATATTTACGAAAAGGAGTTGTCTATGGAAAGATTACGCCCATTGAATTTAGAAGAACAACTTTTTGCAACACAAAATCATAATCTTGTGTATACATTTTTGCAGGAAAAAGATCTGTCAGAAGATGTATTTTATGATATTGTGATCTTCGGATATATGCGCGCTGTACAGGAATATGTTTCTGAAAAGCGTTTTCGTGAATATGCCTTCTCTACGATAGCATGGAAACGAATGGAGAGTTCGGTGTCAGCATATTGGCGATATCTTGCCGCACCGGTTCGGTATGCAACAACAGTCAGCATTTATGAGCCGATTGGCGATGATGCAGATTTAACGTGGGAGGATGTTCTCAGTCGGAAAGATGATCAGATGCTTCAGTTTGAAACACGAGAATTAATCAAGGAACTGGAAAATAAACTCCCAAAGCGTGAAATGAATGTTGTACGGATGAAAGCGGCAGGCTATAAGATGCATGATATTGCTAAACACGAGCATTTAACATTTCAGGAAATAAATGAACTTCTGGCGAATTGTAGAGAAGATATTATCCACATTCTGTGGGGAGATGAAAGGAGGGACGCGGCATGACCGGTTCTAAAAAAGCTGACTATTTAATTTTTGCAATATCAGCATTTATGCTATTGGTTGCCAATGTTTTGCTTATATACGATATGCTTACAGTGGTACCTACCTTGCTTATTGTGTTGGTTTGGTATGTGAGTATCAGCATACTTGAACGCATAGCACTAAAAAGGCAGGTTGACGTATTGCAGAAAATTTGTGACGAACAGTGTCATATAAAAAGGAGTGAAACAACAAAATGAAACGAGAAGTACACATAAGCGGCAAACTGCTTTACCCTCTTTGTGTGGGAAACGCTGCGGTGATTTCACGGAAAAGCGATATAATCCGCACATCTTCTGTAGTGTCAATCCAAGAAGAGGATGATGATCACGTTTGCTTTGAAACAGAGAATTCGATTTATCGGGTTTCACTAAGACCTAAAGCGAACGCGGCAAGAGCAGTTTTTACATCGTTTTTAAAGATGTGTGCATAATTGCTTGAGTGTCAAGAGCAGTCGATGATAAATCGGCTGCTCTTTTGCGCCTGTTCAAAAGAATCACAAGATGCTAGTATTTTGAAAATATGAAGAGGTACGAATGAAATATTTTGATAAACATGGATGCGAAATCAAAGCAGGTATGTATGTCATACTTGGTGAGGAGGCTGTTCCCGAGTTGGTATACGATACGGTAGATGCTTACGGTAATTCAGATCTCGGAGTGAGTGCTTCCAATGAAGAATATCTCGAAGCTCATCCATACGCAGATCGAGAGTTCTATTCACTTTCAAGCTTTTCTGTGGGTGATATTGAGATCTGCGATTTCGAGCAGTCGATGTAAAGAAAGGATGTAGATAATAAGTGTTGAAGCAAGGCGTATATATTGCTGAAAACAATGATAGTATATGGGATGCCTATACAGTAAAGATGCTTGTCAAAGAAACAGAAAAAGCATATTCCTTTGAATTGATAGAACTTCAAAGCAGATATAGTGCATCACATATAGAATTGCTATTTCAAAAATCAAACAAGATAGTTTTGAAAAAAGATAGGGGTGGTCATGCTATGCGAATATGGGGTGATAGTGGCTTTACTATATATCCATATCAGGCAGGCATACCGTACTATTTCAAATTGAAGGAAGCACAATACTGAAAAAGAAAGGAAAAGTGAAATGAGTATTAGTTTTGACCCGGCGATGATCAAACGCATGAAAAGTTTAATCGTAAAACTAACGGAGGCGGATATTGCCTATTACCGTGACGACAATCCGATTATGAGCGACCGTGAGTACGATCTGCTTGCTGATGAACTTCTCGGCTTGGAAGAAGATACCGGTGTTGTCTTATCCGGTTCGCCCACTCAAAAGGTGTCCGGCGAGATTCTGGAAGAACTTACGCCTGTTCGTCATTCACAGCCTATGCTGTCGGCTGCCAAAACCAAATCTATCGAGGATGTCCGTAGGTTCGCCAAAGACCACAGCGTGCTGCTGTCATGGAAAATGGACGGACTTACGCTTGTTCTTCGTTATGACAATGGTGAACTGAAACAGGCTGTAACACGCGGCAGAGAGGGTATCATTGGTGAGGATGTAACCCATACGGTGAAAACTTTCGTGAATGTACCGCTCCGTATCCCATACGAAGGATACCTTGAGGTACGCGGCGAAGGTGTAACATCTCTCAGTAATTTTGAAAGAATCAATAAGGGACTGGAAGAACCATACTCCCTCCCACGCTCTTTTGCATCCGGAAGTGTTCGCAAACTGGATTCAGAAGAGGCACGTAAACGCCGGCTTGAATTCTTTGCGTTCCGTTTAGTCAATCAGCCGTTTGAAACCAACAGCAAACTGCAGCAGCAGATTTGGCTGAAGGAGCAGGGCTTTGAGGTTGTTCCGTATGAGGTGTTATATTTGCTTCACTCATTCGAGGAGCTTCAGGATGCCATCAACCAGTTTGATCCTGCGGATTTTGGTTATCCGACCGATGGCGTTATCATCGAGCATAATGATCTGGAATATGGCAGCAGCCTTGGCAGTACCGGGCATCACGAAAACTCTATGATAGCATTCAAGTGGAATGATGATACCCATGACACCAAGTTCATTGGTGTACGGCTTGCAACTACAAGAACCGGCATGGTCAGCATCACGGGCCTCTTTGAACCTGTGGATATTGACGGTGCTACGGTCAGTCAGGCGTATCTGCATAATCTCGATATATTTGATGAGTATCAGTTTGGTATTGGCGACACGATAAAGGTGTATAAAGCCAACATGATTATTCCGCAAATTGCCGAGAATGTTACGCAGAGCAATACATATCAGCTTGAGATGAAGTGTCCCTGCTGTGGATCGGATCTTGTAGTGAAGAAAACAAGCGGCGGTACCCGTCAGCTCTACTGTGAGAATCCATACTGTACAGCGAAGTTGGTGAGAAAGTTCGTCCATTTCTGCGAAAAGACCCGAATGAACATCGAAGGCTTGGCTGAGTCTACCCTTGCGATGTTTATTGGCAACGGATGGATTCATACCTACGCTGACCTCTATAAACTGGAGCAGCATAAGGAAGCAATCATCAACACAGACGGATTCGGACTGAAATCCTATCATCGACTGATAGAGTCCATTGAACGAAGCCGTCGCTGTACGCTTGCAAAATTCATTGCCGGACTCGGTATCCCACAGGTTGGCAGACATGCAGGAAGAGATCTTGACCGATATTTCGACGGGTCCTGGGAAGCATTTGAATCGGCGATTCAGCACGACTTCGATTTCACTCAGCTCCCCGATTTCGGTGACACAATGCAGAACAATATTTATGCGTGGTATGCGGATCCCGAGGAAGAAAAACTCTGGCGACCGCTGCTCGATCAAATTATTTTTGAAAAGGAGAATACAAACATGACTATGATGACAAACAACCCATTCTACGGTAAGACAGTTGTTGCTACCGGCAAACTTGAAAATTACACCCGCGACGGCATTCAGAATAAGTTGCTCACGCTCGGTGCGAAACCTGCCGGTTCGGTAACGAAGAACACGGACTATCTGATCGTTGGTGAAAAGGCGGGCAGTAAACTGGCAAAGGCTCACGAGCTTGGCGTAACCACGATTACCGAAGACGAGTTTGAATCCATGCTCAACGTGGATTAACCAAATGATGGCGGAGTCGAACTGTTCGGCTCCGCTGCCTAAATAATATTTTTGAAAAAGTTGATTTATTCATAGATGTGTGATATAATAAATATATAGCATAGTATGTTATGAATTTATATAGAGCAGTCTATGAAGAAAGGAGTGGTATCTGATGATGTATCCATTCTTAACGCTTGATGATAACACAGAAATTGTCCATTCCGAAATGCTTCCGAACAATCAGGTCAAGGTATACGTGGAAAAGCCCGATGGAAAGGACTGCTTTCACAATGCGACCTGTTTACTCCCGGAATACAAATGGGTGGATATCAACGGGTTCACCGATGCGGAAATCAAGCGCTATCAGGATGTTATTGAATCGACCGCGCACCTGATCATCAAGTTTTCGCAGGAAGGTGGGTTTGATAGTGCCGCAAGTTTTTAAGATTGGTTCGTACTGGGTTTATTTCTGGGCAAATGAAAATGATCCACTTGAACCGATTCATGTACATGTTGCGGAAGGCAGCCCAACCGGAAATGCGACAAAGATATGGATTACGAAAGCCGGAAAATGCTTGCTGTGTAATAACAACTCACAGATTCCGCAGCGAACGCTAAACAATATAATGGCAATTATCGAAGCACGTGCAGACGAAGTTATCGGGAAGTGGGTAAACTTCTTTGGTGACATCCGTTACTATTGCTGAGAAACAAAATTGAGAGAGAGTATGAAAATGCTCTCTCTTTTCTTTTGGAGGATTTACATGACGCAATTCAAAAGAGAGAAGATCGATAGCATTACGCAAATTGATTCTACTCAGATTACAAGAGAAAGCCTACGGTTCATGTATGGAACAGGGCAAGCTTTTACGTTCAAGAACAGCCAGGGCAACAAGATCAGTCGCTACAGAGTAGGTGTGCAAACCGCGCTTGGTGACATAGAAGTATCTCTATGGACGGAGCTTGTAAAGAAGCTCATTGAACAGGAAAACGATCAAGAGATTTTTCGACAGCTTCTTGAATGGGAAAAAGCGCACAACTATATTGATTCCAAGACAGATGCCGACTTGTTGCATGATGCGTTGAAGTGCTATACACATCGTATTTATGATAATAAGGAATGGTGGGATTATGTTCGCTTTAACTTTAAGTATCGCTCGGAGATTCTTGAAAATGATTCGGATTTACTGCTGGTGCGTCTTGCTTGCTGCGGCAGAGAGTGTCGAATACCCAAAGAACAGAAACAGCATAATTACGAAGCACCGGATACAGTGCCTTGCCCATACTGCAATAGAAGCACAATGTTTTCATTATTGGTACCGCAGTCAAATAATCATCAGTATAGTTGGTCGGTTAACGATAATAACGTAATGACAGTGTGGGAAGACAATACCATTCTTGCTACGATTGAGGATTGCTGTAAAGATGGTGCTGACCATTTTGACGGTTCTCTTGAAAAAATGTTTTTGGATGTTGTCTATGAGATTCGTGGAATTCAGTTAGACACGTAATTGGTGTGAAAGGATCAATATGAAACAAGGTAAGCAAACGTGTTTCCCTATAATTACAGGGGAACTGCAAAAGCAATTTGAAAAAGAATTCGGTGACAAGCCGGATGAGGTGCCGGAGATCTGCGGATATTACGGCAGAGCCTGCAGGTGCCTTGGCAGTCCCGAAGGTGCAGATCGAATGTTGTGCTGGCATTGTCCTTTGGCGGACTATGCGGCACAAAGAAAGGACATGGAAAATGAAATATAAACTTGAAAAAGTATCATCCGAGGAGCAGTCGTATCTCTATGCGCCTGCTGAAAATGACACACACAGCGAAACACGAATAGGTCATCTCCGCGGCGATTTCGGTCGTGATGGAGATGAGTTCTGGCATACATGGTTCCCTTGCAACGATGAATTGAATGTAGCCGAATTCAAAACTGATTTGGATGCGGTCATCACTTGGCTTCGCGGTAACAGCGAGTGTGCTTTGCTGAAAGACAGGAGAACTATGGATGCTCTATGCAGACTTTATCCTGAAAATCACATGGAGAATCAATGGTACGCAGAGTGGTATTGCTTCAAGATCGAAACCGAGAAGTATACATATTATCTCCGCTGTTTTACTGGTATTGGTGATTACAACTTCTATCTCTTTTGTTATCTGCGTTCTACAGCAAAAGATGTGTGTCCGGCAGAAAATGCAGAAAAAGAATTTGTCAGTTACCATGTAGGTCAGATTTTCGATAAGAAAATTGGTGGTGATGGCGGAAGGTTTGAGTTGATCGGCAAAATGGGGCATATCAACATCGGCTTTATGGATATGACGGAGGAAGAAATTTCCGTTATCAACAGCGGTAAGCTTGATATATACCTGAGTCTGATCGAGAATATAGCCTTCATAACAGCCGTGTTTGATAACCGTCTGATTCTGGACATGCCATTCCACGCAGGGCTCTATCCCGAGTTCAATATTGAGAATCCGATGAATCAGGGATACCTTGTACCGATTATCGCTGTAGACAACAGGGATAACGTAATTAAGGCTATCCGTGTTGCCGGACTTGATCCCGATTTCAGTGCCAAGCTGTATTCGATTGCTCTGTCGCAGAGTAAGTGTAAACCCGTGGCGTATGACTTTCAACTGCAACGCATCTACCAAAGATACACGCAGGAAGGTATTATTCGCAGGGCCATACGTAGAAACAAAGTGGAGGGCGAAAAATGAAGAAACTGAACAGGGTATTTCAGCGAGTCGAGAACGACTACCAGGAATTCAAAGCAGCTATGTATGCAGAAGATTCGGTAACGGTTTATGAGAACGCATATAAGATTTCCTGTATATATGAGATCTACGATATACTGCGTGATTCTTATGTTTTCTCATGTGCTGAGATAGCTACTATACTGGATTTCAAAGGAAACATTCTCGAACAGATTTACGATGAATGGCTGCATGACGATTACAGCTATCATCACAATCTGTTAGAAGATACAATCACAAAGGCATTAAAACTCTTAAAGGGGGAAAGAAACAAATGAAAGCGACAGGCATAATCAGGCGCGTGGATGATCTCGGTCGGATAATGATTCCGAAGGAATTACGTAGGACCTTAACGATTCGAGAGGGAGACCCGATAGAATTCTATACTGCTGATGATAACATCATCCTGATTCCATATGATCCGAACACGGATATAACGCACGCAATTGAAAAATTAAGACTGTTTTTAACGAGTTATGCAGTAGAGCACCAAGACGAACTGCTCGCAAAAATCGATGAAATGAATGCAATTCTGGATGCAGAAAAGGAGTGAGATAAATGAATGCTATGGACAAACTATCCGCTGTGGTTATACAGGCGGATTCCCGTATCTCGGATTCGGACAGGGGCTTTTGTCAGGCACACCAGAGTGCCTACGAAGCGGCGAAGGAAGCACTCATGGAGCTCGGTGCAATATACAAGGACATAACCGATCAGCAGGAGGAACTGCTTCCGCCGGCACAGAATTCCTATGAGAGCAAGTACATTGAAATCGCAGACTTGAGGCAATCGGAGATTGAAAGGAAAGTGCAGAATCTGCATTCGCTTTTCATCAACAAGCTGGTCAACTATTTCAACAGTACATACAATGTTTCCATCTCGGCGCAGAAGATCAAGGATAAGCTCATCCCCAAAGAACCGGAAAGCAGCAGAATCCATTATGATGAAAAGCTGTTTGAGCAGTATTATCAGGAACTGCTGAATATGACGGTTCGTTATGAGAACGTATTGGATTTGCTGTTCATTCAGCTTGGCGGCAGAACCTTTGCGGAAAAGGCATTTGCTGAACTGCAGGAATCCTGTCACAGTGCGGCTTGGTGCTCCTACAAAAAGACACCGGAATATGAGGTGAAAGGGGATACCATCCGCTTTACGTTCTGTGCCTGCAGCTGTGACAGTTGGACTACCCACGATTATTGGAAGCTCACAGATGCTATGTGCAACGTTCTTCGAGGGGTCGCCCATTATGAAACCGGTATGTTCAGCGTATACCCGCATGACATATCTGCCCTGCTTCACAACAGGCATGACACAAATCCGTTGGTGGAGTTCCCGTACTGCAGTA
>CAZPPN010000007.1:0-18845 GCA_964588425.1 uncultured Ruminococcus sp.
TCTTTGGTGGCTGTTTGTCAACAGCACCTGAGGGAAACTTTTCTCAAAAGTTTCCTTCAAAAATTTCGTAAGCGATTGCCGTGTCCGTCCGAGATAGACGTACTTCGCACCTGCTGAATTGTTGTACGGCAGATACTCAACATCATCTCCGTCGTCAGTTCAAAACTGGCTGAGAGATTGTCGGCAATACTTACGAAGAACCGGACAAGGTTCACGCGGTGACGGAGGTAAAGGCATATGACGGACGGGTCACGGTTCCTGCTGCATTGGTTGTGACGGTTCGTGTAAAGACGGCAGAGTGAGAGAAAGACTGTAAAAGAAACCGTTTTGCAAAATCCGCTTTCTTATGCGAAAAAGTGTGTTAAAAGTGTAAATTCTTACAGTAAACACTTGCAAACGCAGCAAGGATGGAGTATACTTGTTAATAGTAATGCCCTCAGTATTGAGGTAAAATCCGATATGGAGTGTGATTTCAAATGAAACTGATCATTAAAAACGACTACGATGCAATGTGTGCCTGGGCTGCCGAGCATATTGCCAAAGCAATCAATGCGCATAAGGAAGACCGTCCTTTCGTTTTAGGTCTCCCCACCGGTTCTTCTCCTTTGGGTGTTTACAAGCGCCTTATTGAGATGAACAAAGCAGGCAAAGTGACTTTTAAGAATGTGGTTACTTTCAATATGGATGAATACGTGGGACTTCCGCATGAACATGAACAGAGCTACTGGTACTTCATGCACGAGAATTTCTTCAACCATATCGACCTTCCTGCCGAGAACATCAACATCCTCAACGGCATGGCAGAAGATCTTGAAGCTGAATGTCAGCGCTATGAGGAAAAGATCGCGTCTTACGGCGGCATCGACCTTTTCATGGGCGGCAGCGGCGTTGACGGACATATCGCTTTCAACGAGCCTTTCACCTCTCTCGTATCCCGCACAGGTGTACGCGCTCTGACAGAAGATACACTTATCGTGAACTCCCGTTTCTTCGATAACGATCCCGACAAGGTTCCGAAGACAGCGCTTTCTGTCGGTGTCGGAACAGTCTGTGATTCCAAGCAGGTGCTTCTCCTGATCAGCGGACACAACAAGGCGCGCGCTCTTCGCCACTGTGTTGAGGGCGGTGTGGATCACGCATGGACAATCTCTGCGCTTCAGATGCATCCGGACGGAATTGTTGCCTGCGATGAGGCTGCCTGCGGCGAGCTGAAGGTAGATACATACAAGTATTTCAAGGAAATTTACAAGAACGAAAAGTAAGACGGAGTTTCTCCTGATTGACTGAAACAGGTAAGGCGTTCTGCAAGTTACATTTAGAATGTAATGCAGAGCGCCTTTGTTTTGTTTTTCAGTTATCAAATAAAAAACGAGTCAGCTTTCTGTTATGATATGTCATCTCAGCACAGCGCCGGCTTTCCAGGTGATCTTCACGCCGTTTTTCTCGACGTAGAGATCCACACCGGTGTCGTTGACGTTTGTGCCGGACTGTTGTACCGTGCGGACTGCGGTGATATAGTCGCAGATTTCCATGTTCGTAGCGTACCACGTCTTCGGATCTCCCGAGAGCGCGGCGCAGAGAACGTCCATGTCAGCCCAGCGGTCGGTATCCCACATATCAAGCTCGAACGAATGCCCCCAGATGTAGAACAGCGGAAGCGTGTCGTCCGATTCGTCGATCGCAATAAAGCGGGACGCGAGTGTGGGAACGCCGGATTCGTGGTCGTAGCAGGTCGGATGCCATGCGAGGAAATTTTCCGGCAGTGAGAAATCTTTGGTGGATACGACGGTGCGCGCATACTTGATCCCGAGTGAGGCGAGCTTTTCGATAACATGATCGCTGAAGCATCCGCCGGGATAAGCGTGTCCGAGCGTGCGGTATCCTGCGAGAGGTGTGAGTTTCTCAATATCAAGTCCGATCTCGCGATCTATCTCTTCGTCGCTGATATCGCACAGACTGGGATGAGTGTACGAGTGTGTCGCAATCTCATGGCCTTTGTATATTTCGGGAACCTGTGATTCCTCAATCATGCTGAACGATACCGTGTATTTACCGCGACGTGTGATCTGTCCGATATTGCCGAATCGGCTGGAGTTCAGATTGAACGTACCCTTGACGCCGTGACTTCTGAACAGCTCCGCGAGACGTATATCCTGCGTGCATCCGTCGTCATAGCTGAATGTCAGAGCTTTGATCTTGAATCCGGGGTAGTAGAATCTCATATTATCCTCCGTTTTGTCAATTACTTTTTAAGGCCGAATTTAACAAATGCGTAGCGGTCGAAATATCCGGGACACTCTCTGCCGTTCCATTCTTTTTCGTAGGAGAATGTTGTGGGTCCAACGCCGTAGGGTTCGGGATCGCTGCGGTGGTGCGGACCGTGGGTGTTTCTCATGGAGTTGCAGAGTGTTACGCCGATGACATTTTTGCCGTCAAAGAGGTAGTCGGAGAGATCCATGATGTGTGAGAATAACATCTTGCCTGCGTACTGACCGTTTACTGTGATATCAGCTACGGAGAAACGTCCGTCGAGATTCAGAACAGTCGCGCCGCCTGCGGTATAATCGTATGTGAATTCCGTGGAGATGCGTCCGCCGTAGAACGGGAATCCGCCTTCAACCACATCGTTTGCCGGAACTGTGTCGGGCTGGGATGTGAGGGAGAACTTGCCGTCGAAGCAGATCGAGCTGCGCGGGCCATCTTCAAACTTGCCGTCGCACTTTACAGCAAAGTCGCCGATGAGGAACATACTCTCGATTTCGGTATCGAATACGAGGCAGTTGCGGAGAGATTCGGAAACATCGCTGTACAGTACGTAGTAAACATAGTCGTTCTGCCAGTGGTTGACTTCAACTACGATTTCGTTTCTGCCTTCGTGTACGAGATGCGCGATTTCGGCGGATGCGAACGATTTGTCAAACCACCAGTCGTCCTTGTCGGGTGTGACTTCTGTTCCGTTTACGGTGACTTTCTGATACATCGGCTCGAGAACTGCCTTGAGAGTGCCGGGCTTGTATTCGAGATCGAACGAGAAGCGGATGTAAACCACACCGTTGTACTTCTGACGGAGGAGATTGTCCTTGATGCCGACGATTGCGAGAGGTTCTTCGTAGTTCACGCCGTCATAGGAAAGTTCCGCTGTGTCGAGTGTGAGCACGTTTGTGGGAGTAGATGTGAGACGTACTGTGTCGGGAACGGGGATGAACTCTGTCGGATTGACGGGAACTGCGGCTGAGGGAAGAGCTTCTTCGGTCTCGATCAGCATATGAGCTTCGCCGTACATTGCGGAGAGAGTCGCTGTTGTTCTGCCGCCATCATTTGTGTAAGCGATCGGCTTGACTTCAAGAGTGTGCAGATCAAGCTCAGCCCAGTTGCCTTCGGGGAGGGATACTGTGATCGGCTCGTATGTGTTTTCGGAAATGTTTGTAAGGTAAACGAGACGTCCGTCTGCTGTTACACGGGACATCTTGCGGATTCCGCTGACTTTTTCGCCGCCGATGGAGATTACTGCATCACGGTAAGCGAGGATGTCGTCGAATGTGATGTTTGCGCGGAGGAAGTCGAGACCGCCGTTTTCAGGTGCGCCGTCGATGTATTCGGGAACTCTGTCAAAGAGCCATACCTTACCGCCGTTTGCCATGTATTCCTTGAGAAGCGCAGCGGTTGTGGAGTCGAGGGAGTGTGTGAACGGGATGATAACAGCTTCGTATTCGCACTGACCAACCTTGATCTTGTCACCGTCAACGGATGCCATACGGGACATCATCCATTCGTCACCGAAGTGATAGGGAACCTGACTTTCACCGAGGAGCGCGGCGATCTTGTGGAATTTCTCATTGATTTCAGCGTGGCAGGATGTGCGCTTCTTGTACTTGCAGTATGTACCGTGCATCGGGTGGATGACGAGGATGGGAGCATATTCATTGCCGCGGGAGAGAGCTGCGCCGAGGTTATTGAAGTAGTTGTCGAAGATCTTCATCTCGGGCATCCACGGGTTGTGTTCGGAGTAGTGGTTAGGGTAGTCTCTCTTTCTCTGACCTCTTTCGGAGTAGGGATAGAGATGCTGACACATGATATTTACGCCGCCTGCATACTGAACTTCCGCAATTCTCTTGAGCTCGATCGGGGAAGCGTCCCAGCCGCAGCATCCGAACATTTCGGAGAGGGCTTTCTTTTTGCCGAGCTGAGCGCAAGCGGAGTCAAGCTGTTTGAATGAGATATCGTCCTTGATTTCGCGGCTGAGGTAGTCGATACCGGGGATGGTTTCGTATTCGTAGAACGGCATAACACCGCCGATGCACATCATCTGACCGTCGAGGGATGTTTCTTCAACGGGGTGACCTGTGAGGCCGCATCCGTTTTCTTCGCACCAGTCGTAGATCTTCTTGATGAAGTTGGTGATGAAGAGCTTGTGGATGAGGTAGTAGTAGTCGTATCTGAACTTATCAGCGCCGTCGAAGTCGAAGAACACAGCGGGGAGCTTGTCGTAGATCGGGTAGCCGTATGCTTTTTCAAACTCAGCGGGGAGCTTGTTGGAGAACGGGTTAGCCCAGCGGTAATACTGAGGCTCGTCTGTGAAGAAGCCGGGCATAGCCTTGCCGAGACCGAAATCTTCATCAGCGACGCGCTTTTTATATTCGGCGTGAGTAGCTTCGATGAACTTATCTGTGATTTCGGCGTCGAGAGTATCTACGTAGCTTTCGTCGTATGTTTTATAGAGAATGAGGTACTCGTCCTCGCCGCAGTCAGCGTTTACCTGAGTGAAGCTGCCGTCGGGATTCTTTTTATAAACTGCGATGATGTCCTCGTCGGGGAGAGAGGGGAACTCGCCGGAGCGATGGTTGATAGCAACCGCGAAGTTTGCCTTATCCTTGAGGAGTTCGCCGCCTGCAAAACCGCTGGGCCAGCCGTTTTCGTCATAGGACCACGCTTCCATGCCGAGCTTTTTAGCTTCGTCGACGCAGGCATTGATGCAGTCGAACCACTCATCGGAGAGGTATTCGGTTTCGAGACCGCCGCGCGCGTGCATGAAGAAGCCGTTCATACCGAGGTCTTTCATAACTCTGATCTGGTGTCTGAGTTCGCCTTCTTCGAGCTTGTCGTTCCAGCTCCAGAAGGGGATGCTTCCGTATGAGAGGGAGTTATCCTTGATTTCTTTGATGATTTTATTCATTACAAATCTCCTTATTCATCGCCTTTTCTGTGGTCTGTGATAAACTTTTCCTTAGCGGAGTCATCGAAAACGTAGGACGCGAGCTGAGTATAGTCGGGTTCTCTCATAACGCCCTTGAGGACGCGGATAGCTTCTTCGTAGTCTTTTTTGGACTGTTCGTGCCAGTAAACGGGGTAGAATCCGAGCTTGAGGTAGAGGCAGATTGCCTTATGAGAGGAAGTCTGTGTTCCGAGGTATGCGGGGAGGCCGGGAAGTTCTTCCTTGAGGATATGCATACACATTTCGATAATAGCTCTGCCGAGGCCGTACTTCTGGTACTTGGGGTTTACGCCGAGCCAATGAACAGTACCGCGGTTGAGGTTAGCGTACTCCCATGCGGTGCAGGTACCGATATATTCTCCGTCGGGAGCTTTGATGAAGAATACGCGGCGTTTAGCGAGTTCGAGATCGCTGCCGAATTCATGGTTGAATGTTTCGACGCCTTTTTCTACGCTGCCGCCGTGGAAGCCTACTGTGATGAGGACTTCTGCCCAGTGGCGCTTATCTTCTTCGCTGCCGTCGAACTTAACGAAAGTGAAGCCTTCGGGGAGTTTCGGTTCGGGGAAGTCGCGGGTCATATCGTTCTTGAAGCAAAGTGATATACGGGGGATTGTTGTGTCGATCATGGTGATTTTTCTCCTGTTTATGTGGGGTGGGGTGTGTTCTTCTTTTCTCCTTTATCGAGGAGAAAAGAAGCAAAAGAGGAACTCCATTGGAAGTCCTGGGTGTTTCGAGCTTGCGAGCTTGCGAGCTCGACCGGGGACGCTGTCCCTTGGATCCCTGCCAACTTTTGAAAAAGTTGGATCAAAACTTTTATGGCACGCTTCGCGTGACAGTGTACAGAGTTTGGCTTAGATTTTTATTTCGTACTCGTCTTCTCTTACGTTTTTCGGGCCGAATTTGGGCATTTTCATTGTTCTCGAGCCGTTTGCGACGGAGATCTCGGAGAGAAGTCCCACGGCTGTCCATTCGCACGCCTTATAAACATTGAGCTCGGGCTGTGTATTTGTCTTGATCGCGTCGATGAAGTCCTTTACGATGAAGAAGTCGCCGCCGTTATGTCCCGCAGCTTTTTCTTCATCGGTTGCGGTCTTATATCTCTCTGGAAGATGTTCGCTGTATTCCCAGATTGACACCCAGTCGTGATGTCCCTTGGGGTTCTTATCCGCGTCGATTGCGATCTTATCATCATCGCCGAAGCCGCGTTTTGCTTCATAGATACCCTTTGTACCCTGAAGTGTATAGTAGTCCATCTTATGCGGTCTGGGTGAGAGGCAGTCAACCTTGATCTCGATGAGCTTGCCGGATTCTGTCACGCACATTGTAACGGAACCGTCGTCCTGTCTGAAGTCGGGCATATTGTGGCGTGATCCGGGAGAGAATGTGGTGATTTCCGCGATTCTTTCATTCGGGAGGCACTGCATAACCGGACCGAGCGAGTGTGTGGGATAGAATGCACCGCGTTTGCCGAGCTGCCACTGCTGACGCCATGTGGGCTTGCCGTTTGCGTAATAGAGGTTTTCTCTCTCGAGCTGATGGAGGTATTCGCCGCCTGCATAGTAGATATCACCGAAATATCCCTTGAGTGCAAGCTCCTTGATTAGCTGGTTTTCGGGGGTATAGCAGTAATTTTCCGCGAACATATAGATTTTTCCGGATTTTTCAACAGCTTCGGTGAGCCAGAAAAGCTCGTCCATGGTAACGCCGGCTGTAACTTCGCTCATTACGTGCTTGCCTGCCTGAAGAGCCTCGATTGCCTGAGGAACATGGCACTGCATGGGAGTTGCGATAACAACTGCGTCGATGTCGCTGTCCAGCATATCTTCATACACTCTGTATGTATGGGGGATGCCGTGCTTTTCGCTCTGCGCTTTCAGAACGTCCTCATTAAGGTCGCAGATAGCTTCAACCTTAACGTCCTCGCCCATAGCTTTGTAACCCATCATACCGCTTATTCCGCGTGAGCCTACAATACCGATTTTGATCATTTTTTGTCTCCTTATATGCGTGATAATTATTGTTTGCAGTTATATTTATTCTCCGAGCCAGTCGTACAGATCCTCATTTATATCAAGCCGCGCTTCACCGTCAGCGAAAGTGAATGCGGTTATCATCGAGTTCATGTTATTGCCGGCTATGTAAGTAATAAGTCCGTTTTCGCTGACGATCTTGTTTATGCCGTCAAATCCGATCAGCGTTTCATGCTCAGCCGTACCGTCAAGTACGCTGTTGAGGAATGAATTGAAGTAATCGGGAGTCAGCTCATCAAGTCCGTGCATATCGGTTTCATTTACAACATAGGACATCTGATATCCGAGGCGGCTCCATTCGTACATCCACGAATAATAATTGTAATAAGGTCCGACCTCAGCCTTTGCGTAGCGGAAATGCATGGGAACAAAGGCATATTCTGCATTCGAAGCGTCGTATACATTTTTGAGATATTCCCAGTCATGACCTGCGGGATCCGAGTCGCCGTTTCCGAGATCGGTCGTCCATCCGTGATGGGTGATCTGGAGAAGATCGCACTCAAATACCGAGCTGTCGTACATATTCCACATAGCTTCGCTCGCGATGTTTTGGCTGTCGCCGTAACAGAGAAAGCTCGCTCCGCCGCCCTCGATCTTGAAAATCAGGGATGTATCGTTCTGATCCATCTCATTTCCGTACAGGATATCGGGTGCGTACAGCATATTGACGGTGACATTTCCGAAGTAATACTTCAGTCCCGCGTGCGGATTAATTCTGACGGCATCGGGGAAGTAGTCTCCCCATAAGTTATTGAACGCTCTGGATGCTGTTCCGCATTCCTGCGGCGTGTCGGATGCCGGGAAATTGTGGACGAAATATCTGACGGAAACATTTTTGAAATATGCCTTGGCAAACGGTTCAAACGCACCGACATGATCGGAGTGGCTGTGTGTGAAGATCCACGCCTCGATCTTGTAACGTCCGTCCGAATCTTTGGCGATTCCGAGTTTTTCGAGTGTTTTGTAAATATTGTCGGCGCAGTCTTCGTTCGGCAGACCGCCGTCGATGATGAGTGCGCTGCCGTCTCCGAGCTTGATGACATTACACATTCCGTTGAACAGAATATCCGACATATTGGAGCTGTCCGTGCCGATCTGAGCAACGTAAACCTCGCCGTCTCCCGTTGATTCGTTAGGCGACATGACAGAGATCTGAGCGTCATTCAATTCTTCACACATGATGCGAAGCTCACGGTCGGCTTCAGACCAGTAGAATAAAGCAAGATTTCCGTTTCTTGAGAGAATTGTCAGATCCGGATCCGTGCCGCCGATTTTGTCCGCATCATATTCGGTGAAATCCTCGGCTGTGAATTGCTTTATTATTTCGTCCGGCGAATCAATATTCTTCAGTACAGCCATATCGCAGTCGGATGTGCTGTGGTAGGTTGTAATATCCTGCGCTCTGTCCGCAAACACGGTTTTTCTCAGGTTTGAGATGATAACTCCGGTACTTACAGTCGACAGCTCGCGCTGAACTTCGGTTTCGGTCTGTGATTCGTCCGGGATTTCATCGGTGATCTCATCATTTCCGCCCGAACATGAAATAAGGAGCCGGGCTGAGATCATGATAATCAGTAGCTTTTTGAGTTTTGACATTATTGTATTCTCCTTCGTGAGAAAATTTTTCGGTTTCTCACTCGTTGCCGCGTACTACTTCAACCTTGATCATGTTGGTGTTGCCGGGGGTTGCAACGGGTACGCCTGCCGCGATAACGACGAGGTCTCCGGGGGATACGAGGTCGATTTCCTTCGCGCAGTCAACGGCGTGCTGGAAGAGCTTTTCCGATGTATCCTGAGTCAGTGCGAGTACGGGATATACACCCCATGAAAGCGCGAGCTGATGGAAGGTCTTGATTCGAGGAGTAGCTGCAACAATGGGCTGAGAGGGTCTGTATTTCGACATTCTTCTTGCACTCTTACCCGTTGTTGTGAGAGTTACGATCGCCTGTGCCTTGATGTCGTTTGCGGTTGTGCAGGCAGCATCGCAGAGGGCGCTTGTGATATCGGAATAGTCGATGGTAATATTGAGCGCGTGGTAAACATCGGCTGCGAATGCGTCGTGTTCTGCCTGCTCGGCGATCTTTGCCATTGCCCGTACTGCTCTGAGGGGATATTTGCCGACTGCTGTCTCACCCGAGAGCATGACTGCGCTTGTTCCGTCGAATACGGCATTGGCAACGTCCGAAATCTCGGCTCTCGTCGGGGTGGGGTGCTCGATCATGGATTCAAGCATCTGTGTGGCTGTGATAACCATCTTGCCCGCCTGATAGCACTTCTTGATGAATCGCTTCTGGATACCGGGGAGTCTTTCGAAATCGACTTCGACGCCCATATCTCCTCGCGCAACCATGATGCCGTCGGAGTATTTCAGAATCTCGTCGAAATTGTCGATGCCCTCGGTGTTCTCGATCTTTGAGATGATCTTGATGTCGTGACCGCCGTTGTAGTCGACGAATTTTCTCATGCCGATGATGTCGTCCTTGTTTCTGACGAATGATGCGGCGATGAAATCAACATCGTTCTCGATGCCGAAGATGAGGTCGCTCTTGTCTTTTTCGGAGAGGTGGCGCATATCGAGATGAACATTGGGAACATTGACGCCCTTGCCGTTCTTGATGATACCGCCCGATACGACATTGCAGATAACATCGGTTTCGGTTGTTGATTCAACTGAAAGCTCGATCGCACCGTCATTGAGAAGAATTTTTGTGCCTTTTTTGACCTGCGAGGGGAGCTTTGCGTATGTTATCGACGCACCTGCTGAGTCACCCTCGATCTCACGGGAGGTGAGTGTGAATGTTGTGTCGTTGACAAGTTCAGCTTCACCGCCCTTGAATGTTCCGAGACGGATTTCAGGACCTTTTGTATCAAGAAGAATCGCGCAGGGAACGCCGAGATTTTCTCTTACCTCTTTGATCCGCGAGATGACCTCAGCGTGATCTTCGTGAGTTCCGTGTGAGAAGTTCAGTCTTGCAACGTTCATTCCTGCTTTTATCATTTTTTCGATCATCTGAACCGAGTTCGAGGACGGACCGAGCGTACATACGATTTTTGTTTTCAGCATATATATGACTCCTGTTTTGAACGTATTTGCTTTGTGTTACTATTATAACATATATGAAAGATAAATGGAATATTTTTTTGAAAATTGGGACGGCTGTCTTGCTGCGATGCGGATTAAATAAAGCGGCGGGAGATATTATTATTTACATTTTTCAGCTTGAAAAAAAGCGCGGGATAAAATATACTACAATATATGACATCATGTGTACTGCATATAAAAGAAAGGATAGTTTTGAAATGAAAAATCTCAGAAAAATCGTACTCGTACTTATACTTGCGGCTTTTGCTCTCGCTATGGCTTCCTGTGAAAAGGATGATCACGCGGCTCCGTCCGGCTGGATGAGTGCGTCCGACAACAAGGCAGACTTCTACTTCTACGTACCCGATGACTGGAATGTTGACTACACCACGGCTGCGGCAGGTGCGTTCTATTCCGAGGCTGATCCCTCGAGCGTTTCCGTTCTTGCGTGGGAGCTTGAATACACAGACACTACCGTTGACGAATGGTGGGAACTCAATCTTGACGAGGTAAGCTATGTGTTCAGCGATGTGACTGTCGTTTCGGAAGAGAACACTACCGTTGACGATATTTACGCAAAGACCTATGTCTACACGGCGAATCTAAGCGATTTCAGCTACAAGGTAATGCAGACCGCTTTCATCAAGGATGCGACTGTGTATCTTTTCACTTACACATCCACTCCCGAGAACTATGACACACATCTTGAGGATGTATATCAGATGCTCGATTTCTTTACTCTGAAATAATCATACAGCCGGAGACTGAAATGACAGAACATTATCTTGACAACTCCGCGACCACCCGTCCGTCGGATGAAGCAAAGCGCGCTCTGTTTCAGGCGGCAGAGATATGGGGAAATCCTTCGTCGACTCACCGCCCGGGCATGGACGCGAAGACTCTTTTGAAAGATTCACGCGCGGCGATTGCGAAATCTCTCGGACTGCCGAGGCTTTCACAGGACAAGGTGATCCTTACCTCCTGCGGCACGGAATCGAATAATATTGCAATGGTCGGATGTGCTCGTGCGAAAAAGCGTGATCCTGAGAATCCGGGTACGATCATTATCTCAGCCGGCGAGCATCCGTCGATTGAGAATCCTGCGATGATGCTGGAAAAAGAGGGGTACACCCTTGTCAGAATCCCGACGTCGCGCGGTGTGCTCGATCTCGAATACCTGAAAACTGCGCTGGAAGAGGCGAAAGAGAAGAAATCTCCCGTGATTTTTGCGGGATTTATGCTGGTGAACAACGAGACGGGGGCGCTGTATGATGTAAAATCGGCGTCGGCTCTGGTGAAGCGGTATTTCCCCGATGCGCTGGTACACTGCGATGCCGTTCAGGGGTACATGAAAGTGAAGTTCACTCCGATGTCGCTCGGTGCGGATACACTCACGGTCAGCGCACACAAGATCCACTCGGTCAGAGGTGCTGCTGCTTTGTACATCTCGGCTGAGGTAATCAAGCGCAAGAATGTCGTTCCCGTGATGCCGGGCGGCGGACAGGAAGACGGATTCAGAAGCGGAACGGAAAATCTCTGCTCGATTGCGGCTTTTGCTGCTGCGGCTGAGGACGGACGTATTAATTTTGACGCGAGACGTGAGGCTGTGGCATCACTCAGGGCGTATCTTGACGAAAAGCTGGCTGAGCTTGACGTAAGAGTGAATCTGCCCGAGGGCGGACTTGTTCACGGGATCTGCAATATTCTTCTGCCCGGGATAAAGAGCGAGACGATGCTTAACCACCTGTCGGCGAGGGGGGTATATGTTTCCTCGGGATCGGCGTGCTCGGCTTACTCAAAGAAGAAGAGCGGTGCGCTGGAGGCATTCGGGATTGATCCGCACGATGCAGACTGCGCGATACGCATCAGTTTATCGCACGAGAACACAAGTGAAGACATAGACGCGCTGATCGGCGGTTTGGCTGACGGAATTGCCGTGCTTCAGAGAAAGCGATGACGGAATCTGTCGTACAAATGGGGATTTTTTGAACCGTGTGGTGTCGGTGTGGTCATGTGTTTGACAATACGCCCAAAACGGATGTATTTGCCGAGGTTAAAATTGTACTGTAAAACTTATTTTTTGTATTGAAAAAACAATATTCATGTGGTATAATATACTCAAGAAGATAATGAGTAATGGAGAGTGGGCAAAGCAAAGTCCACTCTCTTCTTTTGGAAAGAAAAAGGTAATATATGAAGCAGAAAAAGAACATTGCGGACACAGTCCGTGAGATTGCCGAGCCGCTTGCCGAAAGTTTCGGTTACTTTATCTGGGATGTCGAATACGTTCGCGAGGGTGCCGACATGATCCTCCGCATCACGATCGACACAGACAAAGACGGCGGAATCAACATTGAAGACTGCGAAAAGATGCACCGCGCGATTGATCCTCTCCTCGACGAGGCTGACCCGATCGAAGACGCGTACATGCTTGCCGTTTCCTCTCCCGGAGTTGAGAGAGTTCTGACCCGTCCCGAGCATTTCGAAATGTGCGCCGGCGAAGAAGTTTCCCTCAAGTTCTATGCTGCGATCGACGGTTCAAAATCCGCCCGCGGCATCCTCAAGGGTCTCGACGGCGACGACATCGTTATAGAAGCCAACGGCGAAGAAAAGCGCTACCCCCGCAAGTCCGCTGCAAAATGCGAGACTGTATTTGAGTGGTGAGGGGTTTCTTTGGGTGTTGATGACAAGGGCTTTGCCCCTTGACCCCACTCAGGACGCTGTCCCGAGACCCTGCCACCTTTGAAAAGGTGGACGAAACTTTTTTGCGTGGTGGATTTATTGGTTTGTGCGCTGACATTTTGTTTGGGCGCAGGCTGATAGGAATTTTGTTCCGTCCAAGGGTTCAGAAGATCGTTAATACGGAAGTTAGGGGCCACTTGCTGAACAAGTTCAGCTGACCCTAACTTCCCTCGCCGTGACGCATTTGCGGGATATAATTAGATTCGCGCGATATGTAGTTGCTCACATTAATTTGTTGCCGCGAACGGTTAAGTTTACTTTATGTGCGCGATGAAGAAGTGCGATTTGAGTAAAATAAGACGCGCATCTAACGGAATCCAGAACACGCTCTCCGTAGCTGGAAGTCAGGGTCTCGGCGGTCCCTGACTTCGCACGAACGATTTTCTGAGGCTTTGCAAGCTCTATATTGTATCACACTTGAAACTAAACTGAATTGGTAAAGCACATACCCATCCCCCTCCCCCAGTTTAAAAGGTTTTGCGGAGCTTTTTCAAAAAGCGACCGGCTCCCCCCATAACTAACCCATACAACCAAAACAAAATCACTATAAACCAAACGAAAGGCATGGAGAAATTGACATGAACTCAGAGCTTTTTGAAGCACTTGAACTGCTTGAGAAGACAAAAGGAATACCGGTTGATTATATGCTCGAGAAGGTCGAGGCAGCGCTTGTGTCCGCATTCAAGAAGGAGTACGGCAGTGCGGCAGTGAGAGTTGATATCAACAAGGAAAAGAAGACAGTAAAGGTATATAAGAGAAGAACTGTTGTTGAAGAGGTAAGCGACCCCAAGGCGGAGATCGAGTACGCGGAAGCACAGGCGATCAGCAGAAGATACGAGCTCGGATCTGTCGTTGAGGATGAGATCAAGACCAAGAACTTCGGCAGAATCTCAGCGCAGACAGCGAAGCAGGTAATCGTGCAGGGCATCAGAGAAGCCGAAAAGAATAATATCGCAAGAGAGTACGAAAAGAAGAAGGAAGAAGTCATCTCCGCAATTGTTACAAAGAGAGACGACTCGACAGGCGACGTTTGGGTCGATACAGGTACATCCGACGTAATCCTTCTCAGAAACGAACAGATCCCCGGAGAGGAACTCTATGTAGGCGACAGAATCCGCGTGTTCGTTACGGAAGTCAACCGCGATACGGAAAACGGTCCCCTCGTAACCATCTCCAGAACAGCTCCCGGCATGATCAAGCGTATGTTCGAGATCGATATCCCCGAAATCGCTGACGGTACTGTTATCGTAAAGGGTATCGCAAGAGAAGCCGGCTCCAGAACAAAGATCGCTGTGTTCTCCAGAGATCCCGAGGTCGACGCTGTCGGTTCATGTATCGGTAACCGCGGCATGAGAATCAATTCCATCGTCGAAGAACTCAGAGGCGAAAAGATCGACGTTATCCAGTTCTCCGAATCTCCCGAGGAATTCATTGCCGCATCTCTCTCCCCCGCAACAGCTCTCTCCGTTGAGTTCGACGGCGAAAGAAGCGCGGCTGTGCAGGTTTCCGGCGATCAGCTCTCACTCGCTATCGGTAAGGAAGGCCAGAACGTGCGCCTCGCCGCTAAACTCACAGGCTGCAAGATCGATATCAAGGGAATCAAGAACTGATTTTCCATACCACGGAGGAACTTATGGCAGGAACAAAACCTAAAAACGTGCCAAAAAAGAAGATCCCCGAGAGAAAATGCGTGGGATGCCAGAATTCGTTTCCGAAAAAGGATCTCATCCGCGTCGTAAGATCACCCGAGGGAGTCATTTCCATTGACTTTACCGGAAAGAAATCGGGACGCGGCGCATATATTTGTAAAAATGAAGCCTGCTTCAAAAAAGCAAAGAAGTCAGGAGTGCTCAAACGCTCGCTCGAATGTGATATCACAGACGAGATCTACGACGAGCTTGAGAGAGAAATCCGTCTCGATATGAGCCTGCGTGATTCTGACGAGACCGCGGGAGAATGACGGATGACTGAAAAATATATCGGACTGTGCGCGTCGGCAGGCGGAGTCACAACAGGCTTCGACCTCGTTCTCGGGGAAATCAGAAAAGGACGCGCGAAATTCGTTCTCATCGCATCCGATGCGTCTGACAGAACGAAAAAACAGCTCACGGACAAATGCGCATACTATAACGTAAAATATTTTATAATCGAAGAATACAGCAGCGAGGCTGTTGCACATATGCTCGGTAAAAGATCGTTCTGTGCAGCCGCCGCATTTACCGGACGCGGACCGTGGAAAGCAGCGCTCGACGAGATCGAAAAGCTGTCTGCGGTATCCTGCGATGAGGTAAGCGCGCAATGCTCGGATCAATAAGGAAAGGATGATACTAAATGGCGACGAAGTCGAATTCGATGTTCAGAATCAGCCAGCTTGCAAAGGACTTTGGCGTAAAAACCAAGGAACTTACAACACAGCTCGAGGAGCTCGGAATTTCAGTAAAGAGCAATTCCGCCGCACTTGAGCCTGACGAAGTGAACTTGCTGTTCGAGAATATGACAGGAGGCGCGCAGATCAAGGATATCGACGCGTACCTGAGTGGAAAAACGAAGATTTCTCTGCCCGAATCTTCCGATAACAGCGATAAAGAAGAAAAAGAAGCGAAAGAAAAGGAAGCTAAGGCAGCTGCGGAAAAAGCTGCTTGTGAGGCGGCAGAAAAAGAGGCAGCTGAAAAGGAAGCTGCAAGAATAAAGGCTGAAGAAGAAGCAAAGCGTGAAGCTGAGCGTAAGGCAAAGAAAGCCGCTGAGAAAGCCGCCGCAGAAAAGGCAGCCGCTGAAAAAGCAGCTCGCGAGGCAGCGGAAAAAGCAGAAGCTGAGAAAGCCGCAAGAATTAAAGCTGAAGAAGAAGCAAAGCGTGAAGCTGAGCGTAAGGCTAAGGAAGCTGCTGAAAAAGAGGCTGCCGAAAAAGCCGCAAAGCTCGAAGCTGAACGAAAGGCTAAAGCAGCCGCTGAAAATAACAGACAGGCAAAATCGACTGAAGGAATGCAGGGACAAAATATGCAGAGCAGCAACAGTAAGGATTCAAATCAGAATAATCGCGGAGACAGACCGCAGAAGAATGACGGCTTCCGCAGAAATGACCGTCCTCAGGGCGACCGTCCTCAGAATGATCGTCAGACATCTGACCGTCAGACAACTGACCGTCAGCAGAACGGAGACCGCCAGTTCCGCGACAGATCCGGTGACCGTCCTCAGAATGACCGTCAGAATGCTGATCGTCAGCAGTCCGGAGACCGTCAGTTCGGTGACAGACAGAACGGCGGACGCGATTTCAAGCAGAACCGTCCCCAGGGCGACCGTCCTCAGAATTTCGGCGACCGTCAGAATGATCGTCGTGACGGCGGACAGTTCAGAGATAAGGATTCCGGAAACGACCGCGCTCCCATTCCGCCTCAGCCGAAGCCGAAGATCGAGCAGGGCGTTGAGAAGAAGAGAACCGGCGTTACCCGCGTAGTCGATACAAGAACAACCTCCGTTGACCTCTCCAAGTATGACGAGAGACTTGAAAACTTCTCTCCCGAGATCGACGACTCCCAGACAACAAAGCAGAAGCTCAAGAAGCAGAATCAGAAGGGCGACAACAGAGGTACCGGCAAGAAGTCCGATAAGGAACGTATTGCTATGGAAAAGCTCCAGAAGGCAAACCTCGAAAAGGCAAAGAAGCAGCCCCTCAAGATTACAATTCCCGATGAGATTTCGGTAGGTGAACTTGCTCAGAGACTCAAGGTAACCGCTGCGGAATGTGTAAAGAAGCTCATGATGATGGGCGTTATGGCGACTGTAAACCAGGTTATCGACTTTGACACAGCGTACCTCATCGCAGACGAGCTTGGCGCACAGGTAACACGCGAAGTTACGGTTACAATCGAAGACAAACTCTTCTCCGAGGAACCCGATTCCGAAGAAGCACTCGAGATCCGCGCTCCGATCGTTTGCGTAATGGGTCACGTTGACCACGGTAAGACATCCATTCTCGACGCGATCAGACATACAAACGTAACAAGCGGAGAAGCAGGCGGTATCACACAGCACATCGGTGCTTACAGAGTAAACATCGACGGCAAGGATATCACATTCCTCGACACTCCCGGACACGAAGCGTTCACTGCAATGAGAGCGAGAGGCGCACAGTGCACTGACATTGCGATCCTCGTTGTAGCGGGTGACGACGGTATCATGCCCCAGACAGTTGAAGCAATCAACCACGCAAAGGCGGCAGGTATTGAAATCATCGTTGCCATCAACAAGATGGATAAACCCCACGCAAATGCAGAAACAGTAAAGACAGAGCTTACAAAGTACGATCTCGTTCCCGAAGAATGGGGCGGCGATATCATGTGCGTACCTGTATCCGCTCACACAAGAATGGGTATCACAGACCTTCTCGAAGACGTACTTCTCATTGCGGAAGTCAAGGAATACAAGGCTAACCCGCACAAGAGAGCAAAGGGTGTCGTAATCGAAGCCAAGCTCGACCGTGGCCGTGGACCGGTTGCGACAGTTCTCGTACAGGACGGTACGCTCAAGGCAGGCGACATCGTGATCGCAGGTACAGCGGTAGGTCACGTGCGTGCTATGACAAACGACAGAGGACAGCAGCTCAAGGAAGCAGGCCCGTCCGTTCCGGTTGAAATCATCGGTCTTTCCGAAGTACCGCTCGCAGGTGACGAATTCAACGCGGTAGAAGACGAAAGAATGGCTCGTGAACTTGCAGATCAGAGACGCGAAAAGGCAAAGGAAGAAATCTTCAAGCAGAGCGCAAAGGTCAACCTCGACGACCTCTTCAGCCAGATTGCGGCAGGTGTCAAGGAACTCAACGTAATCGTCAAGGCGGACGTCGGCGGATCTGCGGAAGCTGTCAAGGCATCGCTTGAAAAGATCTCCAACGAAGAAGTAAGAGTGCGTGTAATTCACTCCGCAGTCGGCGGTATCACAGAATCCGACGTAATGTTTGCGGCTGCATCGAACGCTATTATCGTAGGTTTCAACGTACGTCCCGACAAGAGTGCGATCGACTCCGCTGAGAGACAGAACGTAGACATCAGAACTTACAGAATCATTTACGAATGCATTGAAGAAATCACCGCGGCGATGAAGGGTCTGCTGGCGCCCAAATTCAAGGAAGTTGTTCTTGGTCACGCCGAGGTTCGTCAGACTATCCACGTTCCCGGTGTCGGTACTATTGCAGGTTCTTACGTTCAGGACGGAAAGATCGCCAGAAACGCACAGATCCGCGTGGTTCGTGACGGTATCGTGATCTTTGAGGATAAGATTTCGTCCCTTAAGCGTTTCAAGGACGATGCGCGTGAGGTTGCTTCCGGTTATGAGTGCGGTGTCGGACTTGAAAAGTTCAACGATATCAAGATCGGAGACGTTCTTGAGGCCTTCGTTATGGAAGAGATCGAGCAGTAAGTCCGATTTTAAAACAAAAATAAAGTGGCTGATTTTGCATCGGTCACTTTTTCATTTGTTCTTCAAATTATGATTTGTCAGTGGGCCTGTTACGGCTACGCAGAAACGAAATCGTTGCCACCAACAAATTGTAGGGGGCGACGTCATCATTCGCCCCGAGGCGAACGGGTAGATATTACAAAATTGGTTAAACCCTTTGAAAAATAAGTTTTTGCGTGTTGTCTCAATCAAAGCAAAATTTCGTAGTTTTCGGGTCGTCGAGGACGCCGACCCCTACGATGTTGAGATGATTTGCTTGTTTGCGAATAGACATAACCCGCCGATAACCCCCAATTTGTGAAAAAATCCCCCGTTTTGAGGACGGTGGATC
>CAZPPN010000008.1:0-18462 GCA_964588425.1 uncultured Ruminococcus sp.
GAGGGACGTTGTCCCTTCGATCCCTACCACCTTTGAAAAGGTGGACGAAACTTTTTTGCTGGCGTTCGTTTGGCTTGGGTTTATGCCGGTTCGAACGTAATCTTTCCTGCCGCCACATCCGCCTCGATCAGTCTTACGTCAAGCTGTGTACCGAGCGTGAACACCTTCGATCCGACAGCAAACGTCATGAAATCCTCATTGATCTTCGCTCCGGGATAGAACGAAGCCGGAACAAATCCCTCGACGAGGTTATCGCACTGCACGAACATACCGCTTCTGATAACGGACGATACAGTAACACGGAAAACTTCACCGATCCTTGTGCTCATGTACAGAGTCATATACAGATCCTCGATCTCTCGCTCGGCTGTCTGTGCGGTGACTTCAGCTTCCGACGACGACACGCCTCTTTCGTGTGCGATCTTCTCAAGCGCAGGCACGGCGTTTGCAGATACGGATGAACCGAATGTCAATTCTCCGATGCCGTATTTCTCCAGCACTTCCGTGATGACCGTATGCACGAACAGGTCGGGATAACGTCTGATAGGGGACGTGAAGTGGCAGTATGTCTCCGCTCCAAGACCGAAGTGCATCGAGCACACCGACTGGTATTTCGCTTTCATCATGCTTCTTAGCAGCATTGCTGACACCATCATGCCGATCCCTTTTTCGTTTGCGTCCGAGAGGATCTGCATCAGCTTTTCGGAGAGCAGGGCAGGTGTCATCTCAATACTCGACATTTCCGAGTTGACGATTCCGCGTGTGCTCAGTCCGAGATTGTGCGCGAAAACTGCGAATGATCTGATCTTATCTCCGTCCGGTTTTTCGTGAATTCGGTAGAGGCAGGGCAGGGAGAGGGACTTGAGCACCTCAGCGACGCCCATATTCGCCTGAAGCATGAACTGTTCGATCAGCTTTTCACCGTCTCCGCGTTCACGGCGTACAACATCGACTGGCGTGCCGCTTTCGTCAAGTACGATCACAGCTTCCGTATCTTCAAGCTCCATCACACCGCGCTCTCCTGATTTTTTCTTCAGAATTTCGTACAGCTCGTGCATATCTGAAAGAGTATCTGCGGCTTCTGCGTACTTGGCGTAAAACTCGCTGTTCTCGCCGTTCTTGAAGATTGAGTTGACTTCCGAGTAAACACCTCTGATGCGGCTTTTGATGATTGATTTGAAAATCTTTGTTCCGAGTCGGTTTCCGTCCGAATCAAGAGTGATGACTGCCGAGAGTGCGTATTTGTCCGTACCTGCATTCAGTGAGCAGGCGTCGTTCGAGAGATATTCGGGGAGCATCGGGATCACTTTGTCGGTGAAGTAGATACTCGTTCCGCGGAGTCGCGCTTCTTCCTCAGTCGGGGTATTCTGACGGACATAGTGCGAAACATCGGCGATGTGTACCCCGAGTTCCCAGTTTCCGTCGGCATTTTTCTCGAGTGATATCGCGTCGTCAAGGTCTTTGGCGTCTGCACCGTCGATTGTGAAGATCATCCGGTCTCTCAGGTCACATCTGCCGTCGGGGATGATTTCTTCGCGTGAGACATCCTCGGCGTGTGTGAGTACACGGTCGGGGAACTCGCATCTGATCCCGTGGGAGTAGAGTATTGCCGAATAGTTTGCGTCACGTGTCACGCTGTTGCCGAATACGCGGGAGATTCTGCCGACGGTATCGAAATACGGCATATCTCTCGGACCGCGGACGGTGATCGACCTGGTGCGTGTGAAGAAAGGCTCGCCGGACGGTTCGATCTCGACTTTGTATCCGTCAAGCGCGCCCGAATTTTCCACATCCTTGTCGGGAATGTACGCGATGATTCCGTAACGCTTGTTGTCGGGGGTGACGTAAGAATATCCGCTGCAGATGTGCAGTGTGCCGATGATTCTGCCGAGCGAGTAGTCCGCATGGATTACTTCACCCTCAAGTCGTCCCTGTCGGTCGGGCTTTGCGGTAACCGTCACCGTGTCTCCCGTCATCGCGCCCATTGTCTTACGCGGAGCAATGAAGATGTCTTCCGCATTGCCGAAAATTTCACGGTCGGGGATCACGAAGCCGAAGCCTTTTCCGCTGTACGAAAATGTGCCGCTTAATGTGATCTCATCGTCGTATACGTATTTTCTCGATGTATTTTTGCGGTAAGAATGAGATCTTTCACCGCTGTCGTGTCTTTTTGCTTTATCTTTGTCAGAATGAGAGTGCGCGGAGTCGGATTTGTACTTGCCCATAGCTCTCGCGATCGCACGGTCACGCTTTACTTTGCTTCTTCTTCCAGCCAAATTATTTCTCCTTTGTTTTTTCATCCGATTGCCTTTTGTTTTCAATAACGAGTGGCATATTTATTATTTGCGGCGTTTTATTTTTTTGTAGGGCAGGGGGGTCTCCTGCCGCTTCTGTAACCGAAAACTGCACGAGACGGCGAGAGTAAACCTTTGCCCTACGGCTAAACCAATACAATTTTACAACCAAACATCTTAACAAATTGTGCCTTACTTCTATGAATCGCCGAGGTGCATATCATATTATTCCTCAGTCTGCCGCGAGGTATTAAATTAACAACAAAAAAGCGGAACAATTACGCTCCGCTTTCCGAATTTTTTGCAAATCAGCCTTCAGCCGCTTCTGTTTCACCTTCAGCCGCTTCTGTTTCGCCTTCAACAGCATCAGCTTCACCTGCAGCAACGTCAGATTCAATAGCCTCGGAGATGAGGTTTTCGAGATCGGATGTGCTGGGTGTGTAGTTGGCAACCTGATTGTCTGTGTCCTGAATGAGGTAGGATACGAGAACAAGAGCAACGAAAACGATCGCTACGATTGTTGTAAGCTTGGAGAGCTTCTTGTCGAGTGTGGAGCCCTTTGTCTTTCCGAAGAATGTTTCAGCTCCGCCAGCGATTGCACCGGAGAGGTTGTGGCTCTTGCCGGACTGCATGAGTACCGCTACAACAAGGAATATCGCTGCGATTATGAGAACGATGCCAATTGCTATTTCCATGATTAGCCTCCGTGTTACCGAATTTATACGTAATTTCCGGGCATAAGTATCCCGGTTACATTAACTTAGCCTTACTATTGTACCACAAGACGGCAAGAAATGCAATACCTAAATCAAATAATTTTCCTTGAATTTTCGCTGTTTTGACATTTAATTTGCGCGCGGACACATAAATCATGCCCGGGCGGGGAATAATACAGCCGATATAACCGAAATTCGGAAAAACGGAGGCTATGATGACGGATTACAATTATGCGGCTGTCGGTGAGGATCTTTCATTCGACTGCGCTGTTGTCGGGGGCGGACTGAGCGGAATATTCACGGCGTATCTTCTTGCGGAAAAAGGACTGTCGGTGGGACTTTTTGAATCGGGGAAAATCGCGTCCGGCAAGAGCGGCAGGAGTACGGCAAAGGTGACTCTCGCGCATCCTGGTGTATATTCAGAGATCGCCGAGAGAGTATCGGATGACGCCGCACGGAAATACGCAGCCGCAAATCTCGCCGGAATGAGACTGTTTTCATCACTTATTGATAAGCTGTATTCGCCGGGCTGCGGTATGAGAGATATGTATATCTACTCAAAATACGGTACCGAGCGGCTGAAAAAAGAGTACGCCATGATGTCGGAGTGCGGGATCGAGTGCGCCGCCGTGCATGATACACCGCTTCCGTTTGCTGTGAAGTCGGCAGTCATTGTCCCGTCACAGCGGCAGATTGATCCCGTCGACTTTGCCGAAAAACTGTGTGCGACAGGCAGATTCCGCGTGTTCGAGAACAGTCCTGTCACACTTGCCGGTCATCGCATATTGTGCTCGTGCGGACACAAGATTACGGCTGACAGAATCATTATCACAACGAACTATCCGCTGTCGGTACCGTTATTTGCGTCCCCCATCAGGCTGAGCAGAAAAACCTCATGCGCCGTCAGACTGAAGAACGCGGACGAATTTCCCGATGTGATGGCGTACGGCGAGGATGTTGAGATCGGATTCAGACGCGACGGAGATACCCTGATCGTCAGCGGATGCAGGGCAAGAGGGGCAGGGCATCTCTATACGGCGGAGCATCTCATTGAAGAAGCACGGGAATTTTCACCCGACTGCGAGATTGTCGGAAAATGGACGAACAACGATACCTACACACACGATAAGATCCCGTATGCAGGCGAGGTGTACCCGGGCGTTTATACGGCGTGCGGATATTCGGCGTGGGGTATGACCAACTCGGCGGCGTGCGCGATCATTCTGTCTGAGGCTGCTGTCGGCGGAAAGCTGTGGTATGCGGATGTGTTTTCCCCGAAAAATATGGGGCGGAGCGGAAAAATGCTCATGTCGCCGGACTTTACGGAGCATATGTCCGAGGCGGTGAAAGGAAATGTCAAGCGTATGCTCGGATCGGTGAAAAACGGCGCTGACGAAGTGGAAGAGAACGAGGGGATGATAATCATGCACCGCGGTCAGAAGGTCGGCGTGTACCGTGATACGGACGGCGTGCGGCATTATGTCATCGTGAAATGTCCGCATCTCGGGTGTGAGCTTGAGTGGAACGCGATTGATCTCACATGGGACTGCCCGTGCCACGGATCGCGCTTCTCATATACCGGCGAGTGCATATCCAATCCGGCTGTGAAAGGGATTAAGGCAGAGTTCTGACGCAAGATGAAGCAATATACTTGAAATTTGGCTGATTTTGTGGCATAATAAGGTTGTAAAAAACACTTCACACCAAGGAGATAAATTATGCCAATCAAATTCTATGAAGACCAGAAACTTTTCAAGCTCGACACCGCATCTTCATCCTATATCATTGAGATTTTCAAGGAAAACTTCCTTGTCTGCTGCTACTACGGCGCAAAGATTCCCGACACAAACGTGAAAAAGCTCGGATTCCGCGGCGGATTTGCGTCATTCAATCCTATAAAGCCGTCGGTGGGTATCAGAACATTCTCACCTGACGTGTATCCGATGGAATACTCCGGTTTCGGCGCGGGTGACTTCCGTAAAGCTGCTGTGGCAATCAGAAACGCAGACGGCAACGACGTAACCGATTTCAGATATGTCAGCCATAAAATCTACGCGGGCAAACCCGGACTCCGTGGACTTCCCGCTACATACGCAAACTGCGAGTGCGAATGCGAAACACTCGAGATCACGGCTGAGGATGCCACAACAGGTGCGCGCGCTGTCCTCATGTACACCGTTTTCGAAAAGTACGGCGCGATGACAAAGGCTGTACGCATCATCAACGCATCCGACAAGCCGATGGATATCGAAAAGGTTTACAGCGCAAGCGTTTCCCTCAATGATATGGATTACGATATGATCAACCTCTACGGCCGTCACTGCACTGAGAGAACTATCGAAAGACGCGCTCTCGGTCACGGTCATACATCTGTATCGTCAGCACGCGGATCTTCTTCCCACTTCCATAATCCTTTTGTTGCTCTTGTTCGTCACGGTGCAACCGAAGACTGCGGCGATGTGTACGGCTTCAATCTCGTGTACAGCGGTAACTTCGATATCATGGTTGACTGCGACTACTACGAAACCACAAGAATCAATATCGGTATCAACCCCGACGGATTCATGTGGCACCTCGATCCCGGCGAAGAATTCCAGACACCCGAAGCTGTGCTCGTTTATTCCGCGGAAGGTATCGGCGGTATGTCGAGAACATTCCACAAGCTCTACATGAACAACCTCGTCAGAGGAAAGTACAAGACAGAAAAGCGCCCCCTGCTCATCAACTCATGGGAAGCTGCTTACTTCGATTTCGATACGGAAAAGCTCGTCACATTTGCACAGCAGGCTAAGGAACTCGGCATCGAGATGCTCGTTATGGATGACGGCTGGTTCGGCAAGAGAAACGACGACACCACATCTCTCGGCGACTGGTTCGTAAACGAAGACAAGCTCCGGGGCGGCCTCGGTGTGCTGATCGACAGAGTAAACGCGCTCGGTCTCAAGTTCGGTATCTGGTATGAACCCGAGATGATCTCTCCCGAATCCGAGCTTTACAAGGCTCATCCCGATTGGTGCATCCACGTTCCGGGCAGAGAAAAATCAATCGCACGCGATCAGTACGTTATTGATATGTCGAGAAAGGATGTCCGCGATAACATCTACGGTCAGATGAAGGACGTTCTCTCCAAGCATAAGATCGACTACCTCAAGTGGGACTTCAACCGCAATATCAGCGAGGCGGGGAGCGCTCTTCTCGATTACGAACACGGCGAGGAAATCTTCCACCGCTTCGTTCTCGGTACATATGAAGTAATGGAAAACCTCAACCGCGACTTCCCCGATATGCTCATCGAAAACTGCTCGGGCGGCGGCGGACGTTTTGACGCAGGTATGCTTTACTACTCACCTCAGATCTGGACATCCGACAACACAGACCCCATCGAAAGACTCGAAATCCAGTTCGGTACATCCATGTGCTATCCCGCATCAACAATGGGCGCTCACGTTTCCATGTGCAGACGTACAGGATTTGAAACAAAGGGCGACGTCGCTCTCTGGGGTTCACACGGCTATGAGCTTGACCCGACTGAGCTGAACGACAAAGAACGCGAGATCATCAAAGGACAGGTCGAGGATTACCACAGGTACTACAACCTCACTCACTTCGGAGACCTCTACCGCGTTACTTACCCGAACGAAAACGGCTATCACTGCGCTTGGGAACTCGTATCCCCCGATAAGAGTGAAATGCTCTACACACGCGTGACAATGAGATGGTACCACAATATGAAGGTCATCGAAAAGATGAAAGGCCTCGATCCCGAGAAGTTCTATAATCTCGAGGGAACTGACGAGGTTTACTCAGGCGCACTTCTCATGAATGCCGGCATCAACCTTACGGATTACCGCAGAGGAACAGGCGAGAGCATCACACTCCACTTTGTTGAAGTAAAATAAGCTGCGGTCTAACCTACGGAGGTAAGAAATGATAACCAATCACTCAAATGTAAGACTCACGGGCGGGTTCTGGAAACAGAAGGAAGACCTCAACCGCGACGTAACGATCAATTCAGTATCCGAACAGTTCTATGAAACCGGCAGAATTAACGCATTCAAGTGCGATTGGGTCGAGGGTATGCCTCAGAAGCCGCATATTTTCTGGGATTCCGACGTGGCAAAGTGGATGGAAGGCGCATCCTATATCCTCGAGAGAGACTCACGCCCCGACCTTGAAGAAAAAATCGAATGGCTGATCGACCGCATGGAAGAAAATCAGTGGGAAGACGGATATTTCAATATCTACTATACGATCGAAAAGGATGCGAAACGCTTCACCAACAGAGAGAACCACGAGCTATACTGCGCAGGTCATTTCATGGAAGCCGCTGTCGCATACTATAACGCAACCGGACGCGACCGACTCCTCAAGATTATGGAAAAATACGCCGATCTCATAATAAAGGTGTTTGTCGAAGAGAAGTCCGCCGCATTCACAACCCCCGGACACGAGGAGATCGAGATCGCGCTCTACCGTATGTATAAAACAACAGGCAAGCGTAAGTTCATGGATCTCGCGGCGTTCTTCCTCGAAAACAGAGGCGTGCACGAAAACGGCGAGGAAAACTATGACGAAAGAGATATCCAGAGCCATCTCCCGATCAGAGAACAGCATTACGCAGTCGGTCATTCCGTTCGCGCGATGTATCTCTATTCCGCTATGGCAGACTATGCGGATGAAATCGGTGACCGCGAGCTGTTCAACGTGTGCTGTGAGCTGTTTGAAGACTGCACAACAAAGAAAATGTACATAACAGGCGGAATAGGCTCGACCAATTTTGCGGAGGCGTTTACGGTTCCGTATGACCTTCCGAATAAGGGTGCATATACTGAAACCTGCGCGTCAATCGGTATGATGTTCTTCGCGAACCGTATGTTCAGAACCGATCCCGTGCATCCGTCAAAGTATGCCGATATAGTTGAGACCGAGATGTACAACGGAATGCTCTCGGGCTTGTCACTCGACGGAAGAAGATTCTTCTATGAAAATCCGCTTGAGATCGACCTCGTTGAGAGAAACAGACTCACCTGTACACGCGAAACTGAAAGATTCCCGATCACGCAGAGACCGCTTGTGTTCGGATGCTCCTGCTGCCCGCCGAATCTCAACCGTGTGCTCGCATCCCTCGGCGACTATTTCTACGGATATGACGAAGAGAGTGGCGCGGTTTACGTCAACCAGTTCGGAAAGAGTGAATTCTCCTGCGGCGGTGCAAAGGTAAGCGT
The DNA here is from genome assembly GCA_964588425.1 of uncultured Ruminococcus sp. GTDB lineage: Bacteria > Bacillota > Clostridia > Oscillospirales > CAG-272 > UMGS1696. The sequence continues at coordinate 8,236 of CAZPPN010000008.1, forward strand.
TGATACCGAATATCCGCGCAGCGGTAAGATCGCAGTTGCATCAAACGTGCCTGTTTTCGTGAGAATTCCCGGCTGGTGCAGACACTTTACCGCAGATCAGCCGCACGTTATGGTAAACGGTTACGCGAAGTTTGAAGCAGGCGAGATCAATATCGAATTCGAGATGAAGCCCGAGCTTGTCGCATCATCCGCCATGGTTGTCGCGAACATCGGCAAGGCTGCACTCAGACGCGGACCGGTCGTGTACTGCGCGGAAGGCGTCGACAACTCGAAATATGCAGTCGGCGGACGTGACGTTCATCTGCTCGCTCTCGACAGAACCGCTGTGGCTGACGCGAATATTGTGTGGGACAGAAAAATGGGCGTTGACGTGATCGACGTGAGAGGTTACCGTATCTCCGACAGAACAGACGCACTCTATGCACCGCTTGACGAGGTGTACATCCCCGTTGAGACGATCAGAATGATCCCGTATCACTGCTTCGCCAACCGCGGTGAGACCAATATGCTTGTCTACATGAATTACAGATGATTTGGCGTGAAACCAGGCATAAAATTTCTTGAATAAATACGAAAACAGCATACCATTCGATTCAAAACGATTGGTATGCTGTGATTTTTCAGAAAACATTATTCGACTGCAATATAACCTGAGAAGACTGTTCGGTATATAGGAAGCCAAATGGCGTTGTTTTCGAGTTTACTTCGCGAAGTCGATAGCGCGGCTTTCGCGGATTATGTGAACCTTGATCTGTCCGGGATATTCAAGCTCGCTCTCGATCTTCTTTACGATGTCATGAGCAATGAGCGTCATCTGATCGTCATCAACGATTTCCGGCTTGACCATTATGCGGATTTCGCGTCCTGCCTGGATAGCGTACGATTTTTCGACTCCGTTGAATTCGTTGGCGATTTCTTCAAGCTTTGTGAGACGCTTGATGTAGTTCTCAATGTTTTCGCGTCTTGCACCGGGACGGGCTGCTGAGATTGCATCGGCTGCCTGTACGATGAGCGCTGTGATTGTCTGCGCTTCAACATCTCCGTGATGCGCTTCGATCGCGTGGATAAGTTCCTTGGATTCCTTGTACTTGCGTACGATCTCGACACCGAGCTGAACATGTGAGCCTTCAACTTCCTGTGTGAGAGCTTTACCGATGTCGTGGAGGAGACCCGCCCTCTTTGCGAGTGTGTTGTCAACACCAAGCTCGTCCGCGATCATGCCGGCAATGAGTGATACTTCGATAGAGTGTGAAAGTACATTCTGACCGTAGCTTGTTCTGAACTTGAGTCTGCCGAGCAGCTTGACAAGCTCGGGATTGATACCGTGGATTGCTGTCTCGAATGTTGCGCGCTCACCTGCCTGCTTGATTGTCTGTTCAACCTCGCGGCGGGCTTTGTCAACCATTTCTTCGATTCTCGTGGGATGGATTCGTCCGTCGGAGATGAGTTTTTCAAGAGCGAGACGTGCGACTTCGCGGCGTACTGGATCGAAGCTGGATACTGTGATAGCTTCGGGCGTGTCGTCGATGATGAGGTCAACGCCTGTGAGAGTTTCGATTGTGCGGATGTTGCGACCTTCGCGTCCGATGATGCGGCCCTTCATTTCTTCGCTGGGAAGCGGAACAACGGATACCGTGATTTCGGAAACATGATCTGCGGCGCATCTCTGAACCGCAAGAGCGATGATTTCGCGAGCCTTTTCGTCGGCTTCTTCCTTGAACTGAGCTTCAAGCTCAACGATCTTCATTGCCTGCTCGTGCTTGATTTCGCCTTCGAGCTGAGCGATGAGCTTTGCGGTAGCTTCTTCTGCGGTCATTCCCGCGATCTTCTGAAGGGTTTCGTACTGTTCTTCCTTGATCTTTTCGATCTGTTCGTTGAGTTCGGTTGTTTCTTTCAGCTTCTTTGTGAGGTTTTCGTCTTTCTTCTCAACAGCTTCAGTCTTGCGGTCGAGAGTTTCTTCTTTTGACTGTGCGCGGCGTTCCTGTCTGGAGAGTTCGCTGCGTCTTTCCTTGAGCTCGAGTTCGAATTCGTTCTTTGTCTTGAGAATTTCTTCTTTTGCTTCGAGCAGAGCTTCTTTTTTCTTTGTTTCGGCTGATTTGATACCGTCTTCGAGTATCTTGCGAGCCTGTGCTTCAGCAGAGCCGATTTCAGCTTCGGCTACTTTTTTGCGGTATATAATTCCACCCACGAATCCGGCGCCGAGGCACACGATTCCGGTGATTACAGCTGTGATGATGATTTCCATCCCGCACCCCCTTTTGTTGTTCTTTGAATTGATTTGCATTGATTGTAACCTTTGTTTTTTTGTTGTGATTTTTGTTTTTTCTGTGATTCTTACCTTTGATTCCGTTGAAATTGCAGTAATATATCCGATGCCGAAGATGGACGGCAAAAAAATATACTACTTAATATTATAACTCAGGGGCGGAATAAAGTCAAGTGGAATTATTAAATCAGCGCGCCGGTCAGAGAATAATTTAGGCTTAAATCACATTTCAGGGGAATACGGAGTTGGCAAATTTCCACATATTGATGCCTACGACAAGAATTCCGACAAAAGCGATCAGTGGTTTCACGGGAACTTTTCGGCACAGATATGCAGCGAAGGGGGACGCCGCAATGCCGCCGATGATGAGACCGAGAACGGACGGGAAAAATTCGCCGAGTGAGCCGATCGTGAAGAAGAACGCCGCGCTCTCAGCGAAAGTGACGAAAAATTCAGCCGCGTTGACTGTGCCGATCGTCTTTCTGATATCGCAGTTTACGGCAAGGAGCGTAGACGTAACGACAGGACCCCAGCCGCCCCCACCGATGGAATCGCTGAATCCGCCGATAAGTGCGAGTGGATAGACACCTTTGCCGATCTCGCGGGGCGTTTTTTCTTTTTTGCCGAACGCTTTTGTGAAGATAATCACGCCCATGATCACGAGATACAGACTAACGATCGGAGAGATCACGGAATCATCGAAGCTGGTGAGAATATATGCACCGAGAACTCCGCCGAGCACACCGGGGATGATCAGTCGTGCGAAAAGCTTTTTGTCAAAGTTTTTCATTCTGACATGAGATATCCCCGAGACAAGGGTGGTGAATATCTCAGCCGTATGCGTACTGAACGAAGCCATTGCCGACGACATACCCATAGCGCGGAGAAGTGTGCTTGACGAAACACCGTATGCCATGCCGAGAGTACCGTCGATCATCTGAGCGATAAATCCGCAGAGCAGGCATATGAGGAAGTTTTCCATTATATGATATTCCTTATTAAAGTTATAAGTTATACTGTATTATAACATCGCGCATTGAGGTTTTGCAATAAGGCTGCATCAGTTTCGTGTGAAAATAACGGATAAAGTAAAAAAATGACAAATAGCGGCTGCCGCAAACAGGATATGATCTCCCAAAGCAGCAGCCGAATGTGAAATGTTAAACTTAAGCCTCGGGAAAAACTTTTTTGAAAAAAAGATTTTTCCAAAGTTTGCGAAGCATACTTCAAACCCCAATTTCAAAAAACTTTATACTGGGTAAAATAACAAAGTTTGTGCAAATCTCATGCTGAATATGCATAAATCTATATGGAATTATCCGTATAAAAGTTTTTGAGGAGGGCGGTATTTATTTACGTTTTTATCACCACTTGAATGTGCCGTCGGCGATGGATGCGAGTGAACGTCCGATGGTGCAGAGCATATTGCAGGCGGAGCGGAGTACATCTTTCGAGTAGGTGTCGGAATGACGGTAGTCGGCGCAGAACCAGTCCGCTTCAAAATTGAACGTGCCCTGATATCCGATCTCACCCAGAGCTTCGGAGAATTCCCGCCAGTTGATATTTCCTCTTCCGAGCGCCTGATGCATATCGGATGTTCCGGTGTTGTCGTGAACGTGCAGAACCTTGACTCGCTGACCGAGAGTTTTCACCATAGAAGCGCAGTTGTCTCCTGTCATCAGAGCGTGTCCGGTGTCGAAGCAGACTCCGTAATAATTTCCGTGTCTGTCATTGAGCGTGTCGATCAGCTCAGAAAGCTGGACAGCGGTTGTCACGTTGAGATATTTGCCAGGCTCGGAATCGGGATACCACAGATTTTCAATGCAGACTGTCACACCCGTGTCGCGCAGTGCATCTGCCATTGCTCCGTAGAATTCCAGATTTCCGCACATACCTTCCGAAGTGCCGTTTCTGATAGAATCGGAATGAGCGCCGGGATGGATTACGATGTTCGGACAATCCATGTAAGCGGAAGCATAAATGGAACGGATGGCGCTTTTCAGCATAGCTTCGTCCTGAGCGGGATCGAATACTTTGAGCGGAAACGGCGCGTGACATTGGTACATCTCCAGTCCGCAGTCTTTGGTGAGACGTCCGATGCGGCGGAAGTGATCTGCGAACTCAGCATCGGAGAACTTCATGAACAGATCGCTGTCCCATGAGTTTGTGAATATGCTGAAATCTATGGCTTCGAAACCTGCGTCCGCAATGATCTTCATGCCCTCTTCCATTGAGGAAACCATTGAAAAAATACCGGATGTGGCTGTACTGATTTTCATTTTTGCTCTCCTTATCGTTTCTGTATGATATGGTGCCTGAGCAAATTATAGCATTATACACAACCCTTTGCAACACTTTTTGCGAAAAAAGCCCGCCGGAAAAATCCGAACAGGCTTGTTGTGTTGGTAGTATAATTCACTCCACCGTCACCGATTTTGCGAGATTGCGCGGTTTGTCGGGATCGAGCCCGAGCATGACGGCACATTTGTACGCGAAAACCTGCATCGCAGTCATGACGGGCAGATGTGCGCGTGCGGCAGGTGTGCGGACTCTGATGATCTCATCCGCAGGTATCCGGAATCCGTCCGCGATCTCATCCGCCGTGAAAACGATGACATATCCCCCGCGTGACTTTACTTCACGTATCGCGGAGATCATCTTCTCAGCCACACCTCTCTCTGTCATCACGGCAATCACCGGAGTTCCGTCACCTATCAGCGAGATCGTTCCGTGCTTCAGTTCCCCTGCGGCGTATGCTTCGCTGTGGATGTACGAGATTTCCTTGAGTTTGAGCGAGCCTTCCGTGCAGAGGTGACTGTCGATTCCGCGCCCGATGTAGAACGCATCCTTGTACGCTGAGACATAACGCGCGGCTTTTTCGATTCTGTGATCCGTGTCGTCATCGAAAACCGATCCGATTCCGTCTATAACTTCCGTGAAGAAGTCCGCACACATTTTTGAAGCATCTGACGGCGTGATCCTGCCTTTTTTCAGCGCGAGATCGACCGCAATAAGAAAGAGATCCGCACACTGCACTATATACGCTTTGGTGCTTGCTACGGCGATCTCGGGCCCGGCACAGGTGAGTATGACTTCATCCGACTCGCGTGCGATTGCCGATCCTGCAACATTCACGAGCGAGACCGTCCTGATTCCGCGCTGTTTGGCAAGTCGGAGTGATGCGAGAGTGTCGGCTGTCTCACCGGATTGGGAGATCAGTAAAACGACATCACCGCTGCCCAGCAGAGGATCCGAATAGCGGAACTCGGATGCAATGCTGACCTTGACCGGAATTTTTGCGAGACGTTCAATGAAGTGAGCGGCAAATAGACCGGCGTGCATCGCAGTACCGCAGGCAGCTATGTGTATTCCTTCAACCTTGCCCGACAGAATGGATGAACGGATCGACGGGAGAGAGTTGTTCATTACCGAAGAGAACGACTGACGCAGCGCGTGAGGCTCTTCTCTGATTTCTTTCAGCATGAAATGAGGGTATCCGCCACGCTGTGCATCTTCCGTGCTCCATGTGACCTCTTCTTCATCGAGCGTGATCCCCCGTCCGAAGCGGTCGTAGAACATAACTGAGTCGCCGTCGAGAACTGCTGCTGTTTCTTCAGGCAGACGGATGTATTTTTTTGTTATCCTGAGAATTGCCGTGATGTCGGACGCGATCATCCCGAATCCGTCAGCGGAAGAGACGATCAGCGGACTGTCACGGCGTATGGCGTAGAGCTTGTGCGGATAGTCGTCGAAGATGATGCCGAACGCGAACGAACCGCGCATCTCGTCAGCGGACTCAAACATTGCCCTGACAGGATCGCCGCTTTGTGAATACTTCATTGAGATCAGCGCAGCCGCGATTTCCGTGTCGGTGTCCGACTGAAAGCTGTATCCGCATGAGTGAAGCCTTGATTTCAGCTCGGCGTAGTTTTCGATGATCCCGTTGTGAACGAGGGTGAGACCGGGCGCACGGTGCGGATGAGAGTTTGTGTCGGAAGGTTCTCCGTGAGTTGCCCATCGCGTGTGCCCGATACCGCAGTCCGATGAAATTGATTGAGTGCCGTGTTTGTCTGGGTGGGAAGTCCCGTGATCCGCGATTTTTTCACGCAGAGCCGAGATCTTGCCCGAGGTTTTGATAATTCCGATACCGCTGTCCGTCCGATAAGCGATGCCTGCCGAATCGTAGCCGCGGTATTCGAGAGATTCAAGAGAGCTTAGTAAAAGAGGTACGCAATTTTCCTGTCCTGTGAAGCCGATAATACCGCACATAAGTTAATGTTTACCTCATTTGGTTGGTTTGCGAAAATTTGCTGTGTTTCAGACGGCTGTTTGTTTTACGGTCGCCCGTATATTTGAAGCCGTCCTGCGACGATAAGAAATTTCCTACCGCCGGGGGAACATCCGCCGAAAACTCGATAATTCCCCGCCTCGTCAACTCCCATGGGTATGCATCTGAGGGAGTCTGGCGCTTTTTGTCATACAAGATTTTTTTCGATTGCTTCTGCCGCAAGACGCGCTGCTTTTTCGGTCAGCTCAATGTCCTCGCCCTCGGTCATTACTCTGATGAGCGGTTCTGTTCCCGACGGACGCACAACGATTCTGCCGCCCGAGCCGAGCATTGTCTTTGCTTCCTCGATTGCCTGCTTTACTGCCTGGTCCGTGTAGAACCGCAGTTTGCCGTCGTTCGAGATGCGGATGTTGATGAGAGTCTGCGGATAGTGCTTCATGACTCCTGCAAGCTCAGAAAGCGGTTTGCCCTTGCGTCTGAGGATAGAGAGAAGCTGAGATGCCGTGAGCTGTCCGTCGCCCGTTGTTGCGAAATCGCGGAATATGACGTGTCCCGACTGCTCACCGCCGAAAGAATAGTCCTCGAGGAGCATTTCTTCAAGCACGAATCGGTCGCCGACTTTGGTTGCAACGAATTTCAGTCCGTTTTCGTCACAGAATTTCGTGAAGCCGAAGTTTGTCATGATCGTTCCGACGACTGCGTTTCTGTTGAGTCTTCCGCGTTCCTTGAGGTCGAGAGAACAGATCGCCATTATCATGTCACCGTCGATGAGTGAACCGTTTTCGTCAACGCAAAGGCATCTGTCAGCGTCACCGTCGAACGCAACTCCGCAGTCGAGTTTGTTCTCGCGTACATATTCAGCCAGCGCGTCAATATGCGTGGAGCCGCAGTTGTCGTTGATGTTCGCTCCGTTCGGTGTGCAGGCGAGCATATGAACTTTTGCGCCAAGCTCGGTGAAGAGTGTCTCAGCCGTACCCGATGCGCTTCCGTTTGCACAGTCGACAGCAACCGTGAGTCCGTCGAGTGAGAACGGTACGCTGCTTTTTACATGATTGATGTAGTCGCGGCAGGCGTTTTCGGCATATTCGATCTTGCCTACGCTGTCACCTGTCGGCTGAGGAAGTGATGCTGCGCCGTCGAGGACGATAGCTTCAACACGTTCTTCAAGCAGATCGGGGAGCTTGTAGCCGTCGCCGCTGAAGATTTTGATTCCGTTGAATTCCGAGGGGTTGTGAGATGCCGAGATCATGATGCCTGCATCTGCTTTGTATTTTTCTACGAGATATGCAACTGCCGGAGTGGGTACAACGCCGAGGTTGATAACGTCAGCGCCGACCGAGCAGAGACCGCTCATAACGGAGCAGGCGAGCATATCTGATGATGTTCGTGTGTCCATGCCTACAACAAAAACGGGGCGTCTGCGGCATCCTTCCGTGAGGACAGCGGCAGCGGCTCTTCCGATTGCGAGGGCACGTTCACAGGTCAGCTCGGTATTGGCAATTCCGCGAACACCGTCTGTTCCGAATAATCTTCCCATTGATTTCTTACCTTTCTTATTTCTTTTGTACGGTCACGCCGCCTGATTTGACGATACTGTTACCTGGGATTACGCCGCGCACGCACGAGAGGGGATAGATGTTGGTGTGCGGAAATACGACACATCCGGGATTCAGAACGGAATTGCATCCGACTTCAACATAATCTCCGACGATTGCGCCCAGCTTTCTCAGCCCTGTCTCGAGTGTTTCGGAACCGTCTTTGATCGAGACGTTCGATTTGTCGCTCTTGACATTCGATGTGACCGATCCTGCACCGAGATGTGACTTGTAGCCGAGGATGGAGTCGCCGCAGTAGTTGAAATGCGGAACCTGAACGGAGTCGAACAGGATGACGTTTTTCAGCTCGGTCGAATTGCCGACAACTGTGTTTTTTCCTACGACGGCAGAACCGCGGATGAAAGCACAGTGGCGGATCTCAGCACCTTCGTCAATGATGCACGGCGGATTGATTTCGGCTGTCGGTGAGACTGACGCGCTTTTTGCAATCCACACATTCTCACGCGGTGAGTCGAACTTTTCCGTGTCCAGCGTCTGTCCCAGCTCAATTATGTAGTTTTTGAGCCCGGCGAGAGCTTCCCACGGGCAGGTGTACTGCGAAAGATAGTCCGCTGTGATGGTTTTTGTGAGATCAAACAGGGAATCTGTGGTGATATTCATTGGTATGCCTCCTTTCATAAAAATATGCCGATGATAAACCGACAGTAATATTATATGCAGAAATTGTTGTTTATGCAATACACTTTTTGTTAACAAAAAAACTGCCGCATACGGAGAAATATTCCGCAGTACGGCAGTCTGATGAGTCTGATTTAGATTATTCGGCCTTTTCGATAGGAGCTTCGGGAGCGTTTTTCTTTACGCTTTCAATACCGTTTTTGCATCCGGCGAGGGACTTGTAGCCTTCGCTTACAGCGATGATTTCGCCGTTCTTAGCCTTGAGTCTGAATCTGTATTCTTCAGCCTTGTCAAGGTAGATTTCATATTTGGGGTGCTTTACGGTAACTACTTCAGCAACGGTCTGGTCTTCAACTTCGCCAACGCAGCAGCGCTTTACGCTGTCGATACCGTTCAGGCAGGCAGCTTCGGTTGTGTAAACTTCGCTTGTAGCAATAACTTCGCCGTTTCCTGCTTTGAGGTCGAACTTGAAGCCTGTTGATGTTGTTTTAAGAATGAACTTTCCCATGGGTATGTACCTCCGGTAGAATTGATTTTGTTATCAGGGGATTACTTTAGTTAATTTTAACATATATTGTATTATTATGTCAAGTATTTTGGCGCATTTTCTTCATTAAGAAGTGTGGGAATACAAAAAGACTGCCGCTTCACGGAATTCACAGAACTGAATCCGATATGCGGCAGCCGATTTTGTTTTTGATTTGTGATTAGGTCCACAGAGCGAGAAGCGCCCAGATGAGGAGACCGAGAACTATGATGAATATTCCCCCGATGAGCAGAGCGGCACCGAGCGCACCGAGAATGTAAGCACGCCGTTCTTCTTTTGTGAGGGAGCTGTTTTCCCACGGTCTGTCATCTTCGCCGGAGGATATGTCACGGTGTCCGGATTTACCGTCATCGCCTGACGGAAAGCGCGGCAGGAAGGATGACGGATGATCAACACCACTCATGTCGGCAATGGTGCGTCCATCGTCGTCTTCATAGACCTTATCTTTTTTATCAATCTTATCTTTCTTCTTCATTTATTACTCGTCGTAGAGATGGCATACCACGAAATGTCCGGGCTCGACCTCACGCTGAACGGGAGTTTCGTGCTTGCAGCGTTCCGTGCAGTGCGCGCATCTTGTGTGGAATTTGCATCCCTTGGGCGGATTCGCGGGAGAGGGAATAGATCCTTCAAGAACGATTCTGTTCATCTTGACTGTCGGATCGGGAACCGGGATCGCCGAGAAGAGCGCCTTCGTGTAGGGATGGAGAGGATTCTTGAAGATATCTTCGGTCGCGCCGTATTCAACAAGACTTCCGAGATACATAACGCCGACCGTATCGGAGATGTGTTCGACAACGGAGAGGTCATGCGAGATGAAGAGATATGTCAGATTGAATTTTTCCTGAAGTTCGCCGAGAAGGTTGATGATCTGTGCCTGAATGGAAACGTC
>CAZPPN010000009.1:0-17764 GCA_964588425.1 uncultured Ruminococcus sp.
CCTTGTCTGTGCAATCGAAATTTTATACTGCCCCGCGACGCACATCTAACCATAGGTTACGCTCACGAACGCGGCGTAGTTGTTGAAGGCGAACTCGGTGTTCTCGCAGGCGTTGAAGATGATGTTGTTGCTGAACACTCCTCTTACACAAAGCCCGAAGAAGTTGAAGAATTCGTAGCACGCACAGGTGTTGACTCCCTCGCTATCTCCATCGGTACATCCCATGGCGCATACAAGTTCACACCCGCACAGTGCACAAGAAACGAAAAGGGCATCCTCGTTCCCCCGCCGCTCCGTTTCGACATTCTCGAAGAAATCATGGTTAAGATTCCCGGATTCCCGATCGTTCTCCACGGTGCATCATCCGTTCCGCAGGAATACGTTCAGGAAATCAACTCCATTGGCGGTAAGCTCCCGGACGCAGTAGGTATTCCGGAAGAACAGCTCCGTCATGCAGCTGAACTCGCTGTATGTAAGATCAACATCGACTCCGATATCCGTCTCGCAATGACAGCAGGTATCAGAAGAGTTCTCACAGAAGATCCCGCAGTATTCGACCCCAGATCTTATCTCACAGTAGCTCGTGCAGAAGTTAAGAAGATGGTTGCACACAAGATCGCAAACGTTCTCGGTTCTGCAGGCACACTTTAATTCACTATAAGCAATTCAGAGACAGCAGGCGGTAAGATTATCCTTGCTGTCTCTTATTGTGTTGTGACGAACTATAAGAGAGGTTATTGTCAAATATGAAATGGACCGGCGAATACCGTGTCAACTCAAATGATGTTGACGTAAACAATGTGGTATCTGCATCAAATATGCTCCGCTATATGCAGGACAGCGCGAACTTCGCAATGGAAGAAGACGGGCCGTCTTACATGGAGCTTTTTGAAAAAGGATATGCGTTTATTCTCAGCCGACTCAGAATGAGCTTTTACTCTCCGATATACTCCCATGACAAGCTCGAGGTTCAGACATGGGCGTGCGAATCCAAAGGTGTGCAGTTCAACAGATGCTACCGTATTCTGCGTGACGGAATGATTGCTGCGGAAGCTGTATCCGTGTGGGCTTTATGCGGAGTAGAAGACCGTCGTCCCCACCGCGTAAGCGAATTTGATTTCGGTTACAGACAGGACGAAATGCTTGAGCTTGATATGCCTGCGCGCTTCCGTATCCCCGAGGATGTGGATATGCATCTGGTCGGTGAGCGCACAGTTGAATATGCTGACATCGATCTGAACGGACATATGAACAACACCCACTACCCTGACATACTCTGCGGCTTCATTGACGAGGATATGAGAGATCGGCGTGTTATCTCTATGGGAATCTCATATGTATCCGAAGCGCCACTCGGTGAGACGCTGAAGTTCTATTCGGGAAGTCAAGACGGCGTGAACTACATACGCACTGTCAAGTCAAACGGACAGGTGAATGCGGAAGCCGAGATCATCACGGAAGAGATATAAACTTTATAAAAACAGCAAAGGAGCTTTCGGCAGCGTTTTATGCCGCTTGGCTCCTTTTTGTTTTGAGTTGATTATATTTTCGGAATGTTGTTCAGCGAATCGGAGATTGTCTTTCCCTGCGCTTCTCTGCTGTGCTTATCCACATGAGTCTTGTTTTTCTCTCCATGAGTCAGGCATCCCGCACCTCCGACACATCCTCCGCTGCAAGCCATACCTTCGATGAAGTTTGCGTCCGACTTGCCTTTGGATGCTTTGAGAAGAGTCGCACGGCAAGCTTCTATTCCGTCGCACGAGACAGGTTTCAGATCAAAACTTGATCCGTGCTCTTTGAACGCCTGAGCAACCGCATCAGCGAGTCCTCCGCACCGGGCGAAAATCCGACCGAAGTACGATGCATCATCAAGCGTACTTTCTTCAAGCGTTGTTATGTCGATATCGCGGCTGTCAAAGAGTGCCTGAAGCTCCTCGAAAGTAATGGCACAGTCAACATATTCGCGGACGCTTTCCTTCTGCACCTCGGCTTTCTTAGCAGTACACGGACCTACGAACACAACTTTCGCGTCGGGATTGTTATCCTTGATATATTTCGAGATAATCGCCATGCGGGACAAATCGTGCGCTCTCTTGCAGATGAGTGAGTGGAACGCTTTATTGATGTAATCCACAAACGCAAGACAGCACGCGCTTGCCAGGAATCCTTTTTCCTCCAGCTCTCTCGATTCCGCATCCGCAACCATATCAGCACCGAGAGCCGCTTCAACAACGCTGTCAAAACCGAGTTCCTTGATTCCAGAGATCACCTGACCGAGCTTTGCGTATGTAAACTGGCTCGATATACTGGGAGCTACGACGGCGTATATGCGATTTCCGTTTTCTTTCTTATTTTTGATAAGATCAATAGCGTCAAGTATGAACGACTTATCGGAAATCGCACCGAACGGGCACTGATACACACAGGCACCGCAGTTGATGCACTTGGACTTGTCAATCGCCGCGCTGCCGTCTTCATTCATCGAGATTGCCTTGATCTTGCAGGCATTTTCACACGGACGTTTGCGGTTCAGAATTGCGGAATACTGGCACACATCGGCGCATTTTCCGCAGTTGATACATTTCGACTTATCGATCACGGCTTTGTGCTGGCTGTCGAACACAATTGCATCCTTAGGGCAGACATCCTCGCATCTGTGAGCAAGGCATCCGCGGCATGAGTCCGTGACTGTGTATCCGCTTGCCGGGCATTCATCACAGGCAATTTCGATTACTTCGATGACATTCAGATCGGATTTATCGCCGCCCATGGCGATCTTGACTCTTTCCGCAACTATTGCACGTTCCTTGTAAACGCAGCAGCGCATTGTAGGAGTCTTACCGGGAACAATTATTGCAGGAATATCAATAATATTTTCAAGAAGAGCGCCATCCCATGCGAGACGGGCAACTTCACGCAGAACTTTATATTTCAGATGCTGTACTTTGGTGTCAAATTTTCGCATTACATAACCTCATGTACTATTATTTTCGGGCAGCATTGTTTACGGAGACAACGGTATTACACTGCCGCACCCTATATATTATATCATATTATTATGTCATCGCGCAATAGCTGTTCACGACTTCGGTGTGGAATTGTTTGGCTAAGGCGGCAAAGAAAAATCCGTCCCGGACGAATCTGAAACGGATCTTTTGTTTTTTAAGATTTTGCTGCGGCTTTCTTCTCGGAAAGTGCTTTGTTTGCTCTCTTGAGCATACCGGAACCCTGACGCTGAGCCATAACGAGTCTCCAGTAGAATCCCTTGAGTTCGAGAAGTTCCTGGTGAGTACCAAATTCCACAAGGTGACCTTTGTCGAGAACCATGAGCTTGTCCGCGTTTCTGAGTGTGGAAAGTCTGTGCGCGATTGCGAAACTTGTACGGTCCTTTGTGAGCTTGTTGATCGCATCCTGAATGAGCTTTTCGGTCTCTGTATCAAGAGCGGCTGTTGCTTCGTCGAGGATGAGGATCTTCGGGTCGTGGATAAGAGCACGGGCGATCGCAACTCGCTGTCTTTCACCGCCGGAGAGGGAGTGACCCTTTTCACCGATGTATGTATTGTAACCCTCGGGGAGCTTTACGATGAAGTCATGAGCATTTGCGAGCTTTGCAGCCTTGATAACTTCTTCTTCGCTTGCCATAGGCTTTGCATAACGAATGTTATCCATGATGGAGCCGGAGAAGAGGTGAGTTTCCTGAAGAACGACACCGATCTGAGAACGGAGCGCGTTCTGGGAAATATCCTTGATATTAACGCCGTCGATGATGATCTCACCTTCCGTTACGTCGTACAGACGCATGAGAAGGTTGATAAGCGTCGTTTTACCGGAGCCTGAGTGACCGACGATACCGATCATCTCGCCCTTCTTAACGCTGAGGTTGATCTTTTCAAGAACGGGGTTGTAGGAATCGTAGCCGAATGTTACATCGCGCATTTCGATATCGCCTTCGATTTCAATATCGATCGGGAGTCCGATATCGGCAACTTCGGGTTCTTCTTCAAGGATTTCAAGAACCTTGCTGAGAGATGTAAGGAAGTTCGCGATTGTGTTGGGGATGAATGTGATCCAGAGAAGAGGACCGTAGATGATGTTTGAATAGGAGTTGAACTGGTGGAGTTCACCGTATGTCATCATCTCTGTGAAGAGCATATAGTTACCGTAGAACAGAATGAGATGCGCGCCAAAACGGATGATAAAGCCGAGAATCGGGAAGAGTGTGTTCGAGAATTTTGCATTTGCAATACCGACATCACGTGCCCTGTCGAGCTTTTCAACGAAGTTTTCCTGCTCTCTCGCTTCATTACCGAACGCCTTTACAACTCTGATACCGTTGAGAGTATCCTGAAGGAAAAGGAGGAATCGGTAGCAGATATACCACGCCTTGACGTTTCTTCTGTGAAGATTGTTCCAGAACTTGTACACGATATATACAACGATCGGAATCGGCACGAAAACGAACGCGCACATAACGGGGTTGAGAATAAGGAGGAAAATGAGCGCGAACACGAACGATGCTACCTGTGAGAAAAGGCTCGGGAGCTGGTTCGTCATGAAGTCCTGAACAACATTAACGTCATTTGTGATACGATGCATTACGTCACCGACGGACTTTCTCGAAATTGATGCGACTGTGAGAGTCGAAACCTTTTCATAGATAAGCGTACGCATCATGAGCGTGAACTTGTTGCCGGAGATGGCTGCAAGTCTGCTCTGGATAACGCTGAGCAATCGCTGAACGAGGTCAAACGAGATAATCGCGAGGAATATCAAGATAAACGCTTTGAGGTTGGGGTCGGAAAAAGACGCTACCGGTCTGATCGACTGGTTTGTGAGGTAATCGTTCACCGCAACTCTCTGGATCGCGGGAAGGATGAACTGGATCATAAGTGAGATCGCAGTTACGATAAGCGGGAAGAAGAGCATAAGTCTGAGACCCTTGGTAAGTCCCCAGAGCTTCTTGTAAACTTCTTTTGTATCGCGGCAGAACTGACAGGTCTGAGTGCCGTAGATAAACGGACGTCCGCACTTGGGGCAGAAGCGTTCGGGTTCGCTGTTTGTTACAGGTTCGCCGGGAGCTTTCTTTTCTCTGAGTTTCTGCGCGAGGTCTTCACAGGCGTGAACGAGAACGGAATAACGGGGGAGATTTCGTCCGCTGAGGAATCGGCAGATCAGAGTGGATGTGCCGTCGATCACAGCATAGAAAGCGCAGTTACCGTACAGGACTTCTGTGGAGAATATTGTGCATCGTTCAAGTTCGAATGTGTTGAGGATCTCTCCGTTGTAGATACAGTAGATTCTGCGGTCTGAAACAACTGTCCAGCCATCTACGAATTTATCCTCAATCACATTGAAAGGTACGACGTACATTAATTTTTCACCCTGCTCCGCACGGCTGTCATATGCCTTGCGGTCAATTTCGGGCAAATCAAACATAAGTCTCATATTTGTCACCTTTAACCGGAATAACCGGTGATTTAATTAAGATTAAGACGTACTTTCTGATTGTTGAACGGATAGATCAGATATATATTTCGATATACTTGTAGGACTGCTTATCGAGCTTTGTTACATCGGGAATAATGAAGCTGTTACCGTCCATATCGTTGATGTAAACTCTGCCGTCCTTGAGTGAACGGATGTTGTAGAACGGGCTGTTGAGAACGATTGATACCTTACCGGCTGTTGTTTCAGCATCCCAGTATGTATATCCGAACTTATCCTTCGCAAATGTGATCTTCAGAAGTTCGGGAGTGAAGTAACGGATCTCAAGTTCGTCTTTAATGAGCTTTACGGTATCTTTATCAAAAATGTTGATATCTCTGATCATACCGATCTCGTCGCCTCTGCCCTTTTCTCTTGTATCAGGGTCACGAACGGAGAGGAACTCATCGGGAGCTGTAACGGGGAATGAACGGCGGATAACAACTCTCTCGAAGAATTCTTCCTCACCCTCCGCATTGATTATCTTGAGGGAGATGAGACCGCCCACAGATTTTGTGAACCATGCGTTTTCGGGAGTGAGGTCAATGGATTCGCGGTGCTTGAAGAGCTCGTCTGTGTTGACTTCATCATAATCGTCATCCGCAGCCTCTTCTTCGTTTTCCGCGTTTTCCTTCTTTTCCTTTTCGGCTTCCTTCTTGTTATCTTTCTTGATTTCAGCCTTCTTGTTTTCGTTCTTTACGTTTTCTTTATTTTCTTTATTGTCAGCCTTGTTTTCGGTCTTGACAGTTGTTTTTTCTTCCATAACAACCTCCTGTTATATATTCGGGGTCAATCTGTTATTTTTCGGATCACATACCGGAGAGGACTTTCCTCATAGCCTCGCTCTGGAGTGTGAACAGCTTGTAATATACGCCACCCTTTGCGAGAAGCTCTTCCGGCGCGCCTTCCTCGGCAATTTCACCGTCTTCAATTACGAAGAGGTAGTTGCAATCCTTAAGAGTGGAGAGTCGGTGCGCGATTGTGATGGATGTACGTCCCTTAACGAGCTTTGCAAGCGCATCGCTGATGAGACGTTCTGTTTCGGTATCCATAGCTGCTGTCGCTTCGTCGAGGATAAGGATCGACGGAGACATGAGAAGAGCACGCGCGATGGAGACTCTCTGTCTTTCACCGCCGGAAAGCGCTCTGTTACCGGAACCGATGGGAGTTTCGTAACCTTCGGGGAGACGTACGATGAAGTCATGTGCGTTAGCGGCTTTTGCTGCTGCGATAACTTCTTCCATTGTTGCATCAGGACGTGCGTATCTGATATTTTCTGCAATTGTTCCGCGGAAGAGGTATATCTCCTGGGATACGATCGCGATATTCTTTCTGATACACGACTTTGTGAGTTTTTTGAGGTCGATACCGTCGATCTCAATGGAACCCGATACAGGGTCGTACATACGTGTAATGAGGTTTACGATTGTTGTTTTACCGCATCCTGTATGACCTACAAGACCGATTGTGTCACCTGCGTGGATCTTGAGGTCAATATTCTTGAGGATTGTGCGGTTGGAGTTGTAGTGGAATGTTACGTTCTTGAATTCGATATCGCCGTCGAATACAGGCTTGTCGATCGGGTCGGGATCTTCATTGACATCCGGCACCTTATCAAGAACTTCGAAAATTCTCTCACCGGCATTGAGAACGTCGGTAATCTGGTTGGTGAACTGAGAGAAGAAC
Organism: uncultured Ruminococcus sp.; assembly: GCA_964588425.1. GTDB lineage: Bacteria > Bacillota > Clostridia > Oscillospirales > CAG-272 > UMGS1696. The sequence goes on from CAZPPN010000009.1 coordinate 7,171, forward strand.
TGAAGAGGACCGAAGATCATACCGATGTATCCGAGGTAAGTGGAGAATTCACCGTATGTCATCTGCTCTCCCATAACCTGAAGACCGCCGAAGCCCCAGATTGCCTGAGACGAAAGACCGATGAGAAGTCCGATTACGGGGAAGATTGTGAGTGAGGTTATGTTGAGCTTGAGGTTTGTGTCGTAAATTCTTTCGGAATAGCCGTAGAAACGGTTAGCTTCTTCAGCTTCCTTTGCGAACGCCTTTACTACGCGGACACCGTTGAGGGAGTCACTGAGCATAGAATTGAGCGAAGAGGATGCTCTCCACTGCTTTGTGTACATTCTCCACAGCTTGGGAAGCATTACGCGGAACATCACAATGATAAGCGGTACGGGAATAAATACGATGAGCGTGAGCTTCCAGTTAAGTGTGAAGAGGAAGATCGTAAGACCTATGAAGCAGAGGATATTGTAAACGAATGTCGGTATACCGCTCGCACAGAATGCGTTGAGACGGTCGGCATCGTAGTTTACGCGGTTATACAGATAGCCGGGAGAATACTTGTTGAAGTACGAGAGAGAGAGCTTCATCATTGCGTCGAATACGCTCTTCTTGATGTCGGTACACATCATGTTGCCCGTCTTCGAGTTGGTACGGTCCTGAACAATGGTGATGACAACCGAAAGTACCGCAAAGAGTATAATTACGCTGCATACTGCAAAAAGCATGGAAACGGAATGCCACTTACCGTTCGGGTCGATAACCCAGTCGAGAAGCACGCGGCCGTTCAAAATAGGCAGAACAAGCGAGATCAGGGATGATGCCATCAGACATCCGAAAACGAATACTACGCGCCACTTATACGGCAGCATAAATTCGAGAAGACGCTTTACGATCTGACCTCTGTTCTGGCAGTCTTTGCAGATACGGCGGTGCTGGTTTTCGTAAACCTTGCCGCACTTGGGACATTTTGCGTTGAACTGTTCGAAGATCGCATCATCTTCGTTTACTTCTTCGTCCTTTGCAAGACGTTTGATTATATCACAGAACGCATTGAGACGGCTCTTTTTGGAGTTTGTACAGTGCGCCTTGATTTCGGTAATGCCGCTGTACTCCCAGTCGTCCTTGATTCTGTCCTGTTCTTCCTTGTCGAGACTCTCGTCAATAACCGGTCTCGGAGTGTCGTGCAACTTACCGACCAGTCTGTTCGAAGACGCACCCGAATCAACTCCGAGTCTCGAATAGTAGTCGAGCGAGAAGCTGTCCAGATAGGTTGCCTTTGTTGCGTCTGGTTGTCTGCCGAAATCATCGTAGTTTCTGTTGTGTTTGTTTTCGATTTTCGGCGGAATTGAGTCCGGATTGCAGGTTATACGGTGTACTAAACGCGTGTCTTTTTCATAGACGAGCCATGTTTCGCCGAAGAAGCCGTTGAAGTCCAGATCCATGCGTACCGCTACCGTCATATTATCGAGTGAGAGACCCTTCTCGACAATAGCACCGGCAGCCGCTTCTGTTAATTTGTCAAGCGGAAGCATAATATCACATGCCTTTCTCTGAATTTTACCCCGCGGGGTAAGTTGAATCGTCTCCGGAGGGAGAGCGCCGGCACCGTTTTTGCATAATATTATATGATAATGAAAAAATTAATAATTTCATTATACAAACGGAGCCGATTTTGTGCTATAATTCATGATGAACGGATTACTGCGCGGAGTCTCAGCCGTACACATTCGTAAAATCGCGGATTGCGACTCTTTACAGTTACTTAATAATAACTTGTAATTTATCGTTTTGCAATAGTTTTTCGGCAAAATATCCATTTTCAGCACATTGCACAAAAAATACACTCAAATTCAAGAGGATTAATATGTTCGGCAAAAAAAAGCATTGGACCAAAAGTAAGAATATTAACAGTAAGCGCTACAAGAACGATCTCGCCAACTATCTCGACGGACGTCATCTGAAATGTGTTACAGAACGTATCGAAGGTATTGAGGAAGTTATCGGAAAAAGCGGCGCGATAATCAAAAAAGAAGACGAGCTTATCATCTATTCCAGTCAGGATGTTGTTCTCCGCACTAAGATCGAGGATCTTTACGCATGGGAGCTTCTGTCGCTTGAGGGTGTCGTCATCACGGCGCACGATCTTGAGCACGGCGGAGAAGAGCGCAGTATCATCGCGTATTACAGCTACTGGAGAGCTCTTGAAGAATAATTCCGATCGGACAGAACAAAAATGAACATACTTATAGAAAACAACTATGAGGGCAAGCTGATACGCGAGGTTCTGTTCAAGGATCTCGGGTACTCGGTGAACCTCATCAAAAAACTGAAATTCTCCCCCGACGGAATCAAAGTCAACGGCGAGTGGGTAACTGTCAGATATCAGCTCAAAAAAGGTGACATACTCACTCTCGCAGTAGAGGACAAGCCCGAGGATGTGAGCCCGTACATCATCCCCGTCGATCTGCCGCTTGAAGTAATTTACGAGGATGAATTTGTCACTGCAATAAACAAGCCGTACAATATGCCGTCGCATCCGTCCCTCGGTCACAAGCTCGACACAGTTGCCAACGCGCTCGCACACCGTTATTCCGATCGGACATATGTATTCCGTCCCGTGAACAGGCTTGACCGTGACACAAGCGGATGTATGCTGACGGCGAACACCAAGGATGCGTCATACAAAATGTACACCTCGATGGTTGAGGGAAAGATCAGAAAATCGTACATCGCCGTGATCGACGGGATCATGCCCGAGCGTGAGGGTGTTCTGCGTTCATTCATGCACAGACGTGACGAGAGCATCGTTGAGAGAGAAGAATGTGCCGAGGATGCCCCCGGAGCAAAGCCTGCCGTGACATCTTACAGGACTCTCACGGACAACGGGCGCCAGTCCATCGTTCTCGCATCCCCGCTGACAGGACGCACGCATCAGATACGCATCCATTTCGCATCCCGCGGTTTCCCTATCATCGGCGACTCGCTGTACGGAACGGAATCACCGCATATCGCACGTCACGCGCTTCATTCATGGCGGACAGTTTTCCCCCATCCCGTGACAGGCGAGGAAATCACAGCGCTCGCGCCGATTCCTGATGATATACTCTCGCTCACATCGGCTCTCGGACTTGACATCAGTGTGACCGAAAGCATCTGATGCCGACGCTGAAGCACAAGAAAGGCACAACCACAGCTATGACAAGTATTTTCAGAAAAATCACCAGATATATTCCCCTGCTCTCGATCGTGATTGTTTTCATTGCGCTCGTCTCGCTCGGAATCAATATCGCATACATCGCATCCGAGGATTTTGCGGATCTGTTCAACGTGAATGTTTCGTCGCATATCCGTGTTTTCACAGCGCATCTGACGGGATGGATACCGTTCTCGCTCGCCGAGTTCATCGTGATCTCCTCACCTGTCATCCTTGCCGCCGTGATCGCGGTATCGGTGAAAAAAGCGTCGCGCGGAAACCGGTATCTCATCAGATGCATCGCGGGACTTCTTTCGATAGTGCTGTTTCTGTACTCGGTTTTCGTATTCGCATTCGGCGCGGGTTACAGAACATCTCCGCTCGACGAAAAGCTCGGAATCGAACGCAGCAAAGTCTCAGCCGCCGATCTCTACAACACGATCATGATCGTCATAGAGCATCTGAACGAGCTGGAAGACGAAGTAATGTATATCGAAGCGAAAGGTTCTGTCAGACCGTATTCCCACGACAAGACAACCCGTCTCTGCATTGACTCATACAACAAGCTCGCGGACAAATACGATTTCATCACAAAGCTGAACGCTCCCGTAAAACAGATCGTACTCTCGGACTACATGACATACACGCACATCTCGGGAATGTACACCTACTTCACAGGTGAAGCCAATCTCAACACAAACTATCCCTATTTCGTGAACGTATATACAACAGCGCACGAAATGGCTCATCAGCGTGGCATTGCACGTGAGAACGAAGCGAATTTCATCGCGTATCTCGTGTGCATCACATCGGACGACCCGTATATGCAGTATTCGGGATATCTCAATATGTACGAATACCTCGCAAGTCCGCTCTACTCCGCATCAAAGGATCTCTACACTCAGGCTGTACGGTCGCTTGATACAAGAGTCAGATACGATCTCTCATGTTACAGCGATTTCTTTGACAAATACCGCGACAACGCAGCAGCGAAAGTAAGCGACACCGTGAACGACACCTATCTCAAGGTTCAGGGAACTGAAGAAGGTTCAAAAAGCTACGGCATGGTAGTCGATCTTGCGGTTGCGTACCACAGACCCGAGTTTACCGAATAACTCTACGAAAGGAACTTATCAGATGAAGAATCTTCGCAGAATAACGCTGTCTCTCACGGCTTTGATCTGTACGGCAGCGGTATTTGCTCTCCCGTCTGACACGAAAGCTGCCGCAGAGGAAATCCCGTCTCTCTTCTGCAATGACGAAGAATGGTATAAAGACACGGTATCTCCGCTGATCATGCGGGACGGTGTTTACTATATTCCGGCGGATCTCTTCTCCATGTTCGATTACATCAGCGTCACTTATCCGAACGACAACAATCTGCTTATCCACAACACAAAAAGCGGCGGATACATCTCCGTTCTGTTCAGTGAGCAGTCTGCGGCGGTGAGCGGCGAGATTCACGACAGCGTAGGCATATTCCGCGATGACGGTGTTTACTATGTGGATGCCGAGCTTGTCTGCGGTGCTGTGGGACTTGAGTATGAATACTACACGGCGGAAAACGGAAATGTTTCGCTCAGAGTCACCGACGAAAATCGGATTTTCACTCTGGAAGAGCTGATCGGCACATATTTTCCCGAAAACGAGGACATATATGAGGACATATATATTGATGAAGAAGAGGAAGAGGATATAGTAAAGCGGATATACCTGCTCTGCTCATCATCCGACGGACATCAGCTCATGTTCCCGGCGCGCGACAATCTCGAATATTACGGACTTGAATACACTCTGTTTCTCGACAGCAGCTCATCCGAGGAAACGATACTGTCTTCCCTCGCTGACGGCGAATACGGAATCAAAGCCGACACCGTCGACGGACTTGACAAGCTGAACGAAAAGATATTCCGCTACTCGAGGCGCAATTCCCGTCTGACTCTCACAACAGGCGATGCTGAAGCTGACCGCGCGCTGAGAGATGCCGGATACTGTCCCATAAAGCCCGACTTCACCGTAAACGGCGCGACTTATGCCGACGGAATGCTGACGGAAATTATAGATCATCTCGGAAAATACGAATCATGCACAGTATATCTTGAAGATTGCTGGAGCAGTCAGAGAATGATCGTGCTTATCAGCGAAATAGACTACAAAAACTACGTTACATCAAACCTTACCGATATCAACTGATATTAACCGATCTCATTTTTATTAACGACATTATCACAGCATGGGAGGAATGGATCACATGGAAACAAAAAAGAAGATCCTCGTTGTTGAAGACGAAAAAAACATCGCGCAGGTACTTGCGTACAACATAAAAAAGGAAGGATACGACTGCGACATCGCTTATGACGGTGAAAGCGGACTCGGCATGGCTCTTGAAGGCGGATATGATCTGATACTTCTCGACATCATGCTTCCGAAGATGACAGGTTTTGAAGTATGCGAGCGAATCAGATACAAGAGCCAGGTACCGATCATTTTTGTCACGGCGCGTGAGGAAGAAAAGGACAAGATCCTCGGTCTGGAAACCGGTGCGGACGACTATGTAACAAAGCCTTTCTCTTTCCGCGAGCTGATCTCGAGAATCAGAGCAAACATACGCCGCTCCTCGGGTGAAGTTGTATCCGAAAAAGCAGCTTCCGCGAACGAACCGATTGTTGTAGGCGAGCTTGTGATAGATCAGGACCGATATTCCGTCACGAAAAACGGAGAAGAAGTCGAGCTTTCCAAAAAAGACTACGATTTCATTCTCTTCCTCGCACAGAATCTCGGCATGGCTTATTCACGAGAGGATCTGCTTGAAAAAATATGGGGATATGACGATTACTACGGAGATATCAGAACGGTTGACGTAACGGTAAGCCGCATCAGAAAGAAGATCGAGGATGATCCCGCGCGTCCCGAATATCTCATGACCAAGCGCGGCGTGGGATATTATCTGTGCAGAAGATAATAATATAACATCCGGGTACTGCTATGTTAAAAAGCTTATATATCAAAATCGTTTTCATCCTGCTCATTTTCATTGTCGCGGTAATGTGTGCTGTCGGAGCTATTCTGATGAACGGTGTATCGGGATTCTATATCGATGAATTCACCGAACAGATGGATGAATGCTTCTCGGACGGCGGTCTCATCATGACTGATCTGAAGCAGGCGGCGCAGGAAGACGATCCCGTGACAAAAATGAAAGATGTGCTCTCGTCATACGGAAGTATCCTCGGAATCGACCAGTACAGAAATTACTACGTGCTGAACACCGACGGAAATATGCTCTCGGGTTCCGATATGGCTCTCGGTGCTGAGCTGATAATCACGCCGAACATTCTCTCAGCGATAAGAGGTTCCGATGCCAACATCAGCGCGGGCGGTACGGATTATTCCGACTGGGCTGTTCGTCTTACAATCGGCAGCGGTGAGGACTGCATCATCTACATCAAAGACTCGCTTGAAGAAATGCGTCAGCTCAACAGCGACCTTCTCGAAATCATCATTCAGGCAATGATCGTCGGCATCGTGATTGCCGTAATTCTTTCGTTCTTCCTCGCAAAATCAATCTCATCCCCGATCCAGAGCCTCACCTACGGCACTCAGCTTGTCGCATCGGGTGAATTCTCCCATGTGATCGAAGTAAACTCATCGGACGAAATCGGTGTTCTCTCGAAAAACTTCAACTACATGAAGGAAAGACTGAAAGCAACTCTCGAGGAAGTCGACGGCGAACGTGAAAAGCTCGATATCGTGCTCTCATGCATGAAGGATGCCGTTCTCGCGTTTACAGCCGACGGTGAGGTTCTTCACTCAAACAACAGCGCGGCACAGCTCTTCGCTCGGGAAATGGCTGAGGGCAGCTTCACGCTTGAGAGATTCTTCGATATTCTCGATATTCCGCTTGTAATTGTCGGAAGCAATGTCAAGCTCACATCATCGGACGCTGAAGCCGAAACCACCAAGGACGGCTTTATTTTCCACGACCGCGTTTATGAGGGAAAAGTATATGACGTCAGCTTTGCGGTCATGCGCTATGTCTCGGGCAAAAAGCATTCGACAGGCTGCGTTATCATCATCCACGACGTCACGGGACGTTACGAACTTGACGAGAGCAGACGTGAGTTTGTAGCAAACGTATCACACGAGCTGAGAACTCCGCTTACATCAATCAAGGGCGCTACCGAAACCGTCCGCATGGATCCCGAAATGGATGCGGAAATGCGTGACTACTTCCTCGATATGGTTCTCACGGAAAGCGACCGAATGACAAGAATTGTATCAGACCTCCTCGTTCTCTCGCGTCTTGACAACAAGCGTACTCAGTGGAACACCGAAACATTCGACATCAGACAGTCCGTCCGTCATCTCTGCGAAGTAATGCGCGGCGACCTTGAAGCTCACAGACACAAGATAACATTCGGCTGTGACAAGGCTCTTCCCGAAATAACCGCAGACCGTCAGCGAATCGAGCAGGTAATCATCAACATCATCTCGAACGCAATCAAATATACACCGGACGGCGGGCATATTGATATCAAACTCTCCCCCGCCGCAGAAAAGAGATTTATTCACATTCAGGTGACTGACAACGGCATGGGTATTCCCGAAAAGGATATCGCGCATCTGTTTGAAAGATTCTACCGTGTTGAAAAATCACGTACCACAGGAGCCGGCGGAACAGGTCTCGGTCTTGCTATCGCCAAAGAGATCGTTGAAGCTCACGGCGGTCAGATCACGGTCGAGAGTGAAGTGGGTGAGGGCACATCCGTTCTCATCGAGCTTCCTGTCGAGTGCAGGCTCAAATCGGAATAATTCCGTGCAGCATTTATAACCAAACCATATATTGCCATATAATTATGAAGAAAACTGACAGAAAAAAAGAAATCGCATCAACGGCGGCACTTATTATTCTCTTTCTGCTTCTGGTCGGTCTGACGTATTCGCTGTTCTATATGCGGAACCTTACAAACCGCGGTGACGGCGTACCTTTCGATCTCGCCATGCTGACAGCAGACAGAGACGCCGATATGACGGACATCTCACAATACCTTCTGCCCGAATTCATCGGAATCACAGCAGCCGGTGACAGATGCGGACTGTCCGGATCGGTAAACACCGCGGATGAGATATACGGCTCGCTTGCCCCGATTATTTCGGAAACGATGCAGGAAAAATATATAACAGAATCCGATTCTGAAAAATGGGAATCATACATCGGTGCCGAGGGATCGGTTTACATCAGATACCATTCCACACTCCCCGACAACGTGATATCCCTGTTCGCGGATGCGTCGTCTTCGGCAAATGTTACGGCAGACCGAGGCAAAGTGTCGTCCTATGTGCGTGAAATGTTTATCATTCCCTGCTCCGGAAGCGACAACAGAATCGAGATCGCGGTAAAAGATACCGACGGCAGCGTATTTCTGTACCGAAAACCCTATCCGATGAATATGATAACATCGGAGGACCTTGCCGAGATTATCAGCTCATACCGCTCATCCATGACAAAATTCATGTTCTCCGAAGACAGCTTTCACTCAGCGTCACCGACAGAACCGGTATTTCTGAATTCGCTTTTCCCGAGGAACATACTCATCACAGGTCATACTGCCATGCTCATCTGGAACAGCGACAGCGAGCTTGACGGACTGATGCGTGTGTTCGGAATCAATCCCGACAAACTGCTCAATACGCATATCACCGACGACGAGGACGAGGGAAGATACATCGACACGCACGGTGTTCTGTACATCGGGGAATCCGAATTCGAGTACAGCGCAACATCGGAAGGCGGTGTGGATATATCCGACATCATCGGGTACACCGATTCGGTATCACTCGCCGAATATATCCGCGCGGCGATCTCGATTTACGAAGATATACGCGACATCAACATATACTTCACAGGCAGAGATGCGGATATAGCCATCAGCAATGTTTATACGGATAACGGAGTCTTGACTCTTGAGTTTTCCTACTTTTTCGACAACATAAAAATTACAGGAATTGAGCCTGCTCTTGTCGTTTCGTTCAGCAAAGACAGGCTGACATACGCAAAACTGTACACGATCGCGGCACGTAATCTCGGCGACCGTACGGAATCGCTTACCGAATGGTGGTATCTCGAACACATCGCAAATTACGGGATCACACCCATCAACACATCACTTGTCTACAAAAGCGATTTTCTCTCCGAATCAATATCCGCGGAATGGGCAGCATCGGCAGAATCACGCAGCTCTGAACAAAGCACAACGGAGGATGGAAGATGAATCACAACAAAATATTTTCCGTCCTGATCGGTGTGCTCTCACTCTCCTGCGCTGTTCTCGCGGTCTGCATCTTCATGCTCAACCGTGAGGTGAATTATCTTCCGGCACAGTCCGTTGACGATATAGCTGCTATACTTGCGGAGGACAATATCATAATCGACACCGATATCATCTCACGGAAGCGCGAATCGGGTACGGTGTATGTCTGCAACTCCGGACATTACAGCGAAACCGTAGCGGAACTTCTCGGCGGCAGCGGCGTCAAGGCGGTTTACGCTATCCCCGACGGAGAGATCGTAACTCTGTACAACGGTGCGAAATTCGAATTCGGAAAAAATTATGCATTCAAGTTCTTCAGATCGGGAACATCATCGGGACTTGATCCCAACCTCTCGGATCTTTCGCAGACAGCCGATCATGTTAGTGAGGGCAAGCGTGAGGAAATTGCCGCCATCGCTATGGATTTTATCGACCGAGGCAGCCGTGAGTTTGAAAACAGCAGCAAAATGTCCGTTGAGACAGTTGTCGATAATATCTGGGAGAACTCCGGCATATACTATGCTCTGTGCACACGAAAAATCAGCGGAGCGGAAATCAACCGCAATCTCGTTCTCTGCACGATCGACGGCGGCGAAGTAACCGAGGCGTACGGTACATGGTGCTTTCTGACGCTCGGCGAATCGTATTCAGCTCAGCTTACAGATATTCTGAACATTCTCTTCAGTGTAAAAAAGGATATCTCTGACATACGCGCAGAAAAAGGAAATGATGTCTCCCCGGTAAAAATCGAATCGGTGGGATTGTCCTATTCCCTGTATTTTTACGGCAGCGAGGACGAATTCTGTCTCATCCCGTGCTGGCAGGTAGTCACAGACAATATGGGCGATTTTATTTATAATGCAATCGATAATACATTATACACTAAAAATTGACTGTTGCAACGCGATAATATGTGCAGAAATGATATGAAGTTTTAAATTTATGAAAATCATAAAAAAAACACTTTCATTATTGTGCATAAACTGTTATAATATAGTAGGCGGATAGTCACGTCTGTGTTCTTTCGCGCCCAAAAAATCTGAAATTATGCTTTTCAAAGAACAGAAAGGCTCGGTATATACATGGAAAAAATCATCGTAAACGG
>CAZPPN010000010.1:0-17143 GCA_964588425.1 uncultured Ruminococcus sp.
AATTTCTTCATTATACATGATCGCACCTCAAACCACACGAGGAACGGAATTGTATTCCCTGTCAAATCGCTTGAATCCTGCGAGGTATTCCCGTCCGCCGTGCAGATCAGCTTCATCCGAACGGAGCGGTATGCTGAAGCTGTCGTTTCCGTGTATATCTTCCGCAGGGGATGCTGTAACCAAAATCTGCGGCTCGGCTGTGAATCCGTCGATGTCAGCAAAGTCTGATTCCGCCGCTGCAGTGATTGCCTTCTCGATCTTCGCAAAATCAGCGCTCAGACCGTCAAGCTCGCTCAGCATCAGCGCGGATGCAAGTTCTTTAATAATTTTTTCGTCCATAACTATTCCTTTACAAATCGGATCATACCGTCCGTCTTGTTTTCAGAAGCGCGATCTCGGCTGCGTATCCGTCTATATCGTTGGGTGTCTCGAGGTAGAACGGGCGGTCGGCAAGCATGGGATGATTGATTATCCCTGCAATTACTTTGTCACCGAGGTACCCCTCACCGATCTTCGCGTGTCTGTCTTTGTGTGACGCCGGCGGATTCATGGAATCGTTGAGATGTACGGCGCGCAGTCTGTCAATACCGATCACGCGGTCGAATTCTCTCAGCACTCCGTCAAAATCGCCGATCACGTCGTATCCTGCGTCGCTGACATGGCAGGTATCAAAGCACACGCCGAGATTGTCACGCAGTGCAGGATCTACTCTGTCAATAATCATGCGAAGTTCTTCAAATGATCTGCCAAGCTCCGTCCCCTTGCCCGACATAGTTTCGAGCAGAACTTTGGTTTTCATTCCGTTCCACAGCACATGATCGAGCATATCCGCAATGAACGCGACTCCCGCCTCGACTCCCTGTCCGACATGACATCCGGGGTGGAAATTGTACATTGATCCGGGAAGATTCTCGAGAAATTCCAGCTCACCTCTCATCGAATCACGCGAATACTGCCGCACCGCTTCATCCTTTGATGACGGATTGTATGTATACGGCGCGTGTGCGAGAGGCATTATCATTCCCTCAGCGAGGATAAGCCCGGCGAGAGATGCAACATCATCGGGATCGGGAGCTTTGTTCGCACGTCCGCCCTTGGGATTTTTTGTGAAATACTGGAATGTATTGCCGCCGATCGACATGATTCTTCTGCCCATCGCGAGATATCCGTCCTCAGTCGACAGATGACATCCTATCTTGAACATATATTATCTCCTGTGTTGGTATCAGTTTTCTCTTTTCTGTAAATTATATTGTCATCCGATCATATAATGAATCTGTGTGTAATGGGGGTAATATCATGAAATCACGGGTAATATTTTCTTCTGTAATCATAAAGGAAATCAGAAAAATAGCCCATGAAGTTTCGGATGACAAAATTTCGGTTTACGCGGCGCAGGCATCGTTTTTTGTGATAACCTCAGCCGTTCCTTTTATATCAATAATGTTTGCACTTTTCGGTATATTTATGCCCGAGAGCATCACATCCGTCGCACAGGAGGGAATAAGCTCTCTGCCTGTTTCAAGCGGTCTGTCCGATGCGATCCGTTATATTGCCGATGAGCTGAACGGTGCGCCGAACATCTCGCTTCTGTCTCTGTCAGCCGTTACAACGCTGTGGAGTGCGTCACGAGGCATATCGGCAGTGCGAAACGGCATCGAATCCGTATATAAGGCGGATATCGGAAGAAATATCGTCGCAAAACGGCTGAAATCAATCATTGCAACGATCATTTTCATAGCAATGCTCGCGGCGATATGCGTCGTTCTGCTGTTCGGGAACTTTGCTGCCGAGCTTCTCGGCGAGGGTGTGAGGGAAATCTTCTACTCAGCGCGTATGCCGATCTTCATTCTGATCATGACATTTCTCTTCACCGCCGCATATTATTCGGTCGCAAGGCGAAGCACTCATGTCAGCCGCAGAATCTCCCATCACATACCCGGCGCACTTTTTTCGTCAGTCGGATGGGTACTGTTTTCGTATATTTATTCGCTCTATATTGAAAATTTCCCGAACGCATCCTACATTTACGGAGGACTCGCTGCGGTCTGTCTTATCATGCTTTGGATATATTTCTGCATGATGATACTTCTCCTCGGCGCGGTTGTCAACAGGCTGTACTTTGCATCGGACTCAAAGATATGATCGGACGGAACATACAGAAGAAGAGAAAAGCGGCAAAAGTCACTTCTCTCTTCTGTCATATTCAGGTATTACATTTTACGGAGTTGTATCAGCCGCCTGAGCTTCTGCCCTGAACTGCGCGATATATGCGTTGTGCTCATCCTTTGTTTCGGAGAAATAGGTCTTACCCTTGTTCGCTATAAAGAAGTAATAGCTTGTTTCCGTGGGAGAGAGAGCCGCAAGCATAGCACTGGCAGACGGATTCGAGATAGGTCCCGGGGGGAATCCGTTATAGAGATACGTATTATACGGTGTATCGTACTGCAAATCCGCCGCGGTGATTGCCGTTCTCTCGCCTTTTTCGTGTGAGAGCACATAAACGATTGTGGCATCGCTCTCCAGCTTCGGGAATGACCACGGCGCGTTGAGTCTGTTGTGGAATACGGACGACACCGTGAAGAACTCGGACGGTGCGCCTGCTTCCTTCTCGATAATCGACGCAAGCGTGATCATTTCATCAACGGTATATCCGAATGCGGCGCACTGCTCTCTGTATTCCTTTGTGAAGATCTGTGTGAATCTCTTGAGCAGCTTGTTGATTACGGTATATTCACTGGAGTTGAGGTAGAAGTCATACGTATCCGGGAAGAGATATCCGTCGAGGCGGTAGATTCTGCCTTCGTGCGTACCTTTTTCTTCAAGCTCCTTCACGAACCAGTAGTCGAATTCATAATTTTCGATGACATCAATGAATCCTTCGCGTGTTCCGATTCCCTTTGCGAGGAAGATGTCGATGATCTCATCGGTTGTGCTTCCTTCAGGGATCGTTATTCTGACAATACCAGTGACAGGCTGTTCCTTGAACGCATCGAGCAGATCATCGTAGTTCGTCATAGGGGATACCGAATATGTTCCGGCGAGGAATTCCCCGTTGTCTTCCTTGATCGCGGCGTACAGCTTGAACACCTCGGGATATTTGATAACGTCATTCATGAAAAGCACCTCGGCAACGTCATCAATTGTCGCGTACTCGGGTATCGTAAGCTCCACAACCTCATCCGACTTGACGAATGCGAACACATCGTTTCCGACCGTTATCATTCCGAATGCGAGGAAAACGGAGATTACTATTACAAATATGATATATATCACAGCTTTAAGAACGCTGACAACGGTATTTCCGCCCTCATCGCTTCCGCCGTAATCATCATACTTATCTTTTACAGCAGCAGTTTTGGTGATCCCTGCGGTGCTGTTCTGCTTTGTCTGCATCATTGACTTCTTAACGAGGCTGTCATCTCTGACATTCTTCGGTGAAGCCTTCTTTACCGGCACATTCGCGGGGGAGGTCTGCTTTACGGCTTGTGAGGACACATTCCGAGCTGTATTCTGCTGAACCGTACGTACTGTCTGCGGCTGAGCTGTCTGCTGAGTCTGCGTCGGACGGCGTACAGGCTGCGGCATCTGCTGTGATGGCTGTGATAACTGCTGTACCTGCTGACGCTGTTCGGCTATCGCACGGTTCTGAGCTGTGCCTGCGGTTGTCATGACGGGATTCTGTCTCGCGGCTGTCTGCTCAGGCTGTCTGTTCATAGGCTGTGACGGACGGGCAGTCTGGCGGTTCTGTACCGAATGATCAGCCATCTGACGAATTTCCGTTGACCGATCAGCGGTCTGACGATCAGAGGTCGGTCTGGCAGCAGTCGGACGGGAAGCTGACTGACGAGGCACAGTATTCCGGGGCCTTGCCGCATTGCTCCGACGCGCGAGACTCTGCTCGTTTGCCTGATTTATTTTATTTTTCAGAGCTTCGGCGCTGTTTGATGTTACGTTAAAAGTCTGTGTCGCGCCTAATTCTTCATTGGTATTGCTATTCTTGTTATTCTGTTCCGTAATTATCACCTCTTTCTCAGCGGATCAAAAATCTCTTATCGACATCACGATAAAGATTATCACCGCGCACAAAAAAGCAGGGGTAAAAAATGCCTCGGATATTCTGCCGAAAATATTCCGCTTAGCCGCGAGAGCGTAATCGGATTCCACATTGTTCTCGGCATATCCGCGATAGATACTCTGCGCCTCATAGCACATCAGCATACCCGACACGACAGCGACCGCGCCGAGAATTATCACGAACAACACGAGGCTGACATTCTGTTTATCGACGATGTGCAGGACGTAATCCTCGCACAGAAGTATGACTGTATTGTTGACCGTATGGATGATAACGGTTGACAAGACGGATCTCGTTGCATAGAGCACACATCCGAGCACGATCCCCGAGAAAAGATACACGGGAAAGCGCGCGATCGAGAAATGCGACATTGCGAACATGACCGAGCTGACAGCTATTGCAATTGATGCGCCGCCCGACTCGTATTCACCTATCATGATTCCGCGGAAGAGAAACTCCTCGCACACGGCAGGCAGGATAGCGAACGCAAGCACGAGATACGCGGTATCGAAAAACCGTTCGTTCATCGCGAAAGCCGCAGATGACGACACAGACGCCGCCTCGAACGCCCCCGGAATCAGCGTATACATGAGCATACTTACAAGGAGCACTCCGCTGAGCATGAACACGGTCGAATAGATGATGTAGAGGATCTGAGACGGTCTGAACAGCCTCAGTCTGAGATGCGGTGTAAGCTCCCTGCCCCTGATCCTCGAATAAAACAGCGACGGCACAGCGTATGTGAGAAGCTGGATCATGACAACGGCGAGGTACGGATTTTCATCAATTCCGATAATGCCGTCAGGGAGAAAATCCGCTGCTGAGATCAGAATGAAAATAACGATCAGCAGAACCGGCGCGAATGTTGTGGATTTACCTGACAAAATCAGCCCTTTCCGGGATGTGTCTTTTTAGTATCTTTCGTGACACGGACTCCCTTTTCGGTAAGAAGGATGTCAACGGACATATCAAAACGTCCTCTCGGAACTTCGGGAAGAATGAAATCGGAATATACGACTCCGATCGTGCATCCGGAGAAATTCGAGAGATATCTGTCGTAGAAGCCTTTGCCGTATCCGAGACGGTAGCCTGCTTTGTCGTAAACAAGTCCGGGAACGAAGCACACAGCTCCGCCGGTTTCGTTTTCGGCATCGTAGATCGGATTTTCTTCCGGCGGTTCGCAGATACCGTAAGCATCGGGCTGCAGCTCGTCAAGCGAATTTACTATGTGATACTGCATTGTGTGCGTTTTCTTGTCGCATTTCGGGAAAAGTACCTTCTTGCCTTTTTCAAACGCGAGCCTTGCGATTTCGTAAACGTCGATTTCGTCAGGTGTCGCGGCATAGAGAAGCACAAATTCAGCGTATCTGAAGCTGACGAGATTCTCAGCCGCCTTGCAGATTGCAGAGTCTCTCTTGAATTTCTCTTCGGGACACATCTGACTTCTGAGCTGTTTATATTCTTCTCTGATATCGTCTTTCTGTTTTTTAATCATTTTGCAAGTACAGCTGCGTGGATTTTCTCCATGACAGCGTCTCCTTTCATAAGTCTTACAAGCGCGAGACCGAATTCCTCAGCCGCTCCCATTCCGCATCCGGTAATCATGTTTCCGTCAACCTCGACACGTCCGCCTGTATATACAGCGTCAACCAGATATTCCTCGAATCCGGGATAGCAGGTTGCTCTCTTTCCGCTGAGAAGACCGCGCTTTCCGGGAACCATCGGAGCCGCACAGATTGATGCGATGTATGCGCCGTCCTGTGCCGCCTTGGCGAGGAAGAAATCCACTATCGGAGATTCGTCGAGATTTTTCGCTCCGGGCATACCGCCGGGAAGAATGATCATCTCAACTTTGCCGTCACCGTAGAGTTTTTTTGCTTCTTCGGCGGTGATGTCGCTTTCAACAACGATGCCGTGAGAGCCGCACGCTTTTCCGTCATCGCGGAGAGACGCGGTTTTCACCTCAACGCCTGCTCTTCTGAGAAGATCGAGCGGACAAAGAGCTTCGATTTCCTCAAATCCGTCAGCCAAAAATTCCAGTACCATATTTATAATTCCCGTGTGTGATGTCACGGTCTCTCCTTTTTACGAATTTGGATAATTTATCTTTATTATTTATCTTTACCTTATTATATCACTATTAAGCCGAAAAGCGGTTAACAATCCATAAACATTCGTTTATATTTCTGCCGTCTTTCGGCTGCCGGAGCAGAAAACTCACAAAAGATCCGCCACAGAATCGGCTATATCCGCGGATATTCTCTCCCTCGGATACGGTACCTCGTCTCCCTCAGCGGCACAGGCGATAACCGTCCATCCGCATTTCTCCGCTGTATACGAAGCGGCGCGGCGGCATCTGACGAGATAATCCTTGTCCTTTTCGTGGATATCGAGCTTCTGTCCCGTATCCTCGCTTCTCTTTCTGACAAGAGCGGAAGACACGGACTCGGGCATATCGAGCAGGATAACTCTGTCGGGAGTGGGGAGTCCGAGCTTTGTAAACTCAAAATCCCACAGCCATCCGAGGAATGCGTCCCACTCATGCTCAGGCATTTTCGAGAGCTGGTGATATGCGTTCGCCGTTGTGTATCTGTTCGCGATAACATACGTATCCTCGGCAAGATAATCACTGCGCCATGACGTCACATAGCTTGTGTATCTGTCCGCCGCGAAGAACATTGATGCCGCATATGCGTTGGTGTCGTCGGGATTCTCACCGAGCTTTCCGTCGAGATACATCTTCACGAGAGTACATCCTTCGCTTCCGTAGTCGGGGAAATCAATGATCCGCACACGCTTACCTTTTTTTTCGAGATATTCAGCTAAAAGCGCTGTCTGTGTTCCCTTTCCGGAACCGTCGAGTCCTTCAAGCACAATTAATTTTCCCATGATATTTCGCGCGGAATCCGTCAGTTAAGCTTCATCCGCGTCCTTTCGTTTTTTCGGTTTTCGTATTATTTTTTACAGATCGAACGGAGCTTCGTCTTTGAGGCGCATTTCCATGTAGTCCTGCTTTGTGATAAGAACTTCACGCGGCTTCTGACCGTCGGGAGCAGAAACATAGCCGAGCTGTTCCATTCGGTCGATAAGCTTTGCGGCACGTCCGTATCCGAGTGAGAGTCTTCTCTGGATAAGCGAAGTGGAAATCTTTCCACTGTCAACCGCAAGCTCGATCGCGGACTTGAGCATCGGATCTTCATCCTCGTCACCGTCATCCGCAGCGGCAGCAGAGCCTTTCTTTCCGCCGACACCGCATCTCTGAGCCTCACGCTCAATCTCGTTGACAATCTTATCGGATGCAGAATTGTCGTAAGTCGAGTTCATGTTCTTGATATAAGCCACAACTTCCTCAACATCGGATTCGGATACATATGCGCCCTGCACACGTGTAGGCTTCAGCGCACCGACAGGGTTGAACAGCATGTCACCCATACCGATGAGGTTTGCGGCAGATCCCACGTCGATGATTGTTCGTGAGTCGATCTGCGACGATGTTCTGAACGCGATTCTCGACGGCACGTTTGCCTTGATAAGACCCGTGATAACATCAACGGAAGGTCTCTGCGTACCGATAACGAGGTGCATACCTGCCGCTCTTGCTTTCTGTGCGATACGGCAGATTGAGTCTTCAACGTCATCGGGCGCTGTCATCATGAGGTCGGCAAGCTCGTCGATAACGATAACGATTCTCGGCATATATTCATAATCGGGATCGTTTTTGGTGGCTTCGTTGTACGCCTTGATATCACGCACGCCGACAGATTCGATCAGTCCGAAACGTCTTTCCATCTCACTTACCGCCCATGAGAGAGAACCTGCCGCCTTTTTCGGTTCGCTGACAACGGGAACGAGAAGATGCGGTATGCCGTTGTAGATATTCAGCTCAACCTTTTTCGGGTCGATGAGGATCATCTTAACGTCATCGGGCGACGCTTTGTAGAGAAGGCTTGTGATGATCGAGTTGATGCAGACGGATTTACCCGAGCCTGTACATCCGGCAATGAGAAGGTGCGGCATCTTTCCGATATCGAAGTAAACCGCTTCACCCGCAACGTCTTCGCCCAGGCAAACCGTCAGCTTGCTCTTCGCATCCTCGAATCTGCTGTCCTCGATAAGTGTACGCAGGTGTACCGTCGACTGCTTTTTGTTCGGAACCTCAATACCGACAGCGGACTTGCCCGGGATCGGCGCTTCGATTCTGACACCTGTTGTTGCGAGGTTGAGCGCGATATCATCGACAAGATTCACAATGGAACGGACTCTTGTACCCGGCTCGGGCAGAAGCTCGTAACGTGTGATTGTCGGACCGCGCGAGATATTTTCGATTTTCGTCTTTACGTTGAAGCTCTTGAGTGTCTCGACAAGACGGACAGCGTTCTCCTGAAGCTCTTCCTTGATGTTCTCGCCGACGGGATTGTTATCCTCTGCCAGAATATCGACGGGCGGGAATTTGTACTCAGGCATCGGACGGGTGGTTTTCTTCAGTTCTTCCGTTTTCGGTACGGACACAGTTTCGCGCTTGACATCAAGGGAATCCTTGCGGTATGTTTCCGACAGCTTGTCAAGAAGCATAGCGTCCTCGGGATTTACGAAAATCTTTGTAACATCAAATTCGTCCGACGATTCATCGGATGATGATGTCATCTTTGCTTTGCCGACCTGCGAGATCAGTTTCATTGTATCGGTCTCGTCGGGAATATTGCCGTAATCCTCGTCAGACTCCGCTGTAACGGCATCCTCATTCGAGACATCCGCAGCATCGAGGTCATCCTGTACTTCGTTTTCATCGTTCTCATCGTATTCATCGTCAAAATCGCTGACAATATTCACGCCCTGTTTTGCGCGGACACCCATAGCGGCGATCTCAACTGCGTCAAGCACCTCGCCTGCACTGATCATATTGAGATCTTCGGCAGATATGAAATCTTCAGCAGGATTTTTCTTCAACACAGGAGCCGATGCGTTTTCACGTTCCGCAATATCCTCGGCGCGCTTGGACTTTTCGATACGCTCGCGTGTACGGCGCATTACTTCGTCAAACAGCTTCTCGTCGACTGCGTTTCTGTCAACCTTGCCGTCACTCAAAAACTGCTGTACCTCTGCGCTGTTGTCCTCTTCGGCTTCGTTCACATTTTCAACCGACACCGCCTCATCGTCAACGGGAATATCCACCGGAACAACACGTCTGCGCTTTACACGGTAGACCGTCGACTGAGGTGTGCCGAGCGGAATCTGCTTTCCCAGAGTCTCTGCTTTTGCGGTAAGCTGAACATTTTCCTCAACGGATTTATCCTGAGCTGCTTTTTTCTTCTTTTCTCTCAGATATGCGAGATATTCTTCCTCACGGATTTTATTTTTCGGGATAGGCGCGTTTCTCTTCTTTTCGAGCCGCTTTTCACGGTTTTCCTCACGCTTCTCGCCTGCGTATTTGATCTTGTACGCAATATAGATGAACACGCCGCGCGGAGTGATGCCTGCGATATACAGCGACAGAAGAACGATCGCCGTGAATACTATGATAAGCGAGCATACCTTGCCGAATCCCATCATGAGAAGTTCGCCGAAGAATCCGCCGATAACGCCTCCGCCGACAAGCTCATGACCGTCGGTGTAGTGGATTTTCGGAGAGAGAGTCGCTTCCCCGCCGCCGAGTGCATGGAGAAGCATCGCGATGAGCACGAACACAACCCCTGCTGCGATATTTCTGCCACGGTTCTGCCCTTCCTCAACGTCGCGGTTCCACAGGAATGTACGGACGAGGAGTATTACCGGAAGAACATACGCTCCCCCGGCGAAAAGTCCGGTCAGTATTCCGCGGATTCCTCCGCCGATCTTTCCCTCACCTGCGATAACGCAGACTGCGATAAGTACCGCCGCGACAGCGAGTATATACGGTGCCGCCTGATAGAAAAATGCGCTCTCGCTCGGCTTTTTCACTGTCTCTTTCGGCGCGGATGATTTTGATGTATTTTTAGCTGTTTGCTTTTTTGTTTTTTGTGCAGTTGTTTTTCCGGTAGTTTTTTTATTGCTGTTGTTTTTCGACTGCGGCATGACTGCTCCTTTCCGGACAAATATTACTGATGCGCTCGTATTTTATATAATGTAGATCTTAATCTGAATCATAACGTGCGGCGATATTGTGCCAAAATATATTTTACCACGAAACGCATAAAATTACAAGGTTAATTTTGCGCTAAATATCACACACTACTACATATAATCGTCAAACTGATGTACAAATCAGTTGCCGATACACAGATTATGCCAAAAAACGGCAGAAGAAGAAAGGATACGTCCACGAATGAGATCCGAACCGCTCCCCTCATCACTGATGCTCTTTGCCGCAGTTGTACTTCTTTCGCTCCCGGCAGGCATACTGAACGGAATCTTCGGTACCGGCAGCGGTATTGTTTTCATGCTGATCTCCCGAATTCTCAGCCGTGCCGAATATACCGGCTCATCCGTTCCGCGAGGCAGGCAACAGGCAGCAAAGGATATGTACTCATTCTCGATGACCTGCGTGATCTTTGTATCACTCTTCTCCCTGTTTTTTTACAGCGATACGTCCGGCGGAATATCCGATGTCATAAAACTCGCGCTCCCTGCTGTTCCGGGCGGAATCATCGGCGGACTGATCAAGGAAAAAATCCGCGTGTCATGGCTGAACATGATATTCGCGCTGATCACCATATATTCCGGCATCTCGATGATCGTAAAAAGCGGGGTGTTCTCATGACGGCACAGGATTTCATCACTTTTGCAGTAATGCTTATTATCGCCGCGCTCACGGGATGCGGAACGGGCAGCGGAGGACTTCTCGTGGTATATCTCACGCTCGCACTCGGAACGGATCAGACCACCGCACAGGCACAGAATCTGGTATTTTTTCTCATATGCGCGTCGGCTTCTCTTCTGATTCAACTGAAGAATCATGTAAAGATCAACCTGCGGAGTGTGCTGATCTGTTCGGTCTCCGCTCTTCCGGGAATCGTAATCGGCAGTGCTGTGAGAGAAAAACTGCCGGAGGATATTCTGCGTGCCGTATTCGGATTTCTGCTTGTTTTATGCGGAGCGATTGTGATTTTCAGGTTAATAAAAAATACGCGAAAAATCCAGTAATAAAGCGAAAAATCCACTTGACACCGTCCGATGATATGGTATAATATTTGTGAATACTGTTATTTTTCGGATCATAATTTTTTATAACATATTAACGGAGGATTCTTATGAGCAAGGAATTCAGAGTCGGTGTCATCGGACTCGGCGGACGCGGACACGGTCACTGCGAATGGATCATGGCGGAGAGAGACGATGTTGTTGTCACAGCTCTCTGCGATGTTTACGAAGACAGAATTGAAAGAACCAAGAAGTGCATTGAAGAAAAGCGCGGCTGGAAGAACATTTTCACAACAACAAACTACAAGGAGCTCTGCGAAAGAGACGATGTTGACGTTGTATTCGTGTTCTCCGCATGGGAAAACCACATTCCCGCTGCAATTTACGCCATGAACTGCGGCAAGCAGGTTGGCATCGAAGTCGGCGGCGCGTACTCTCTTGACGACTGCTGGGATCTCGTTCACACATACGAAAGAACAGGCATCCACTGCATGATGCTCGAAAACTGCTGCTACGACAGACACGAAATGATGGTGATGCGCATGGTACGCGAAGGTCTCTTCGGCAAGGTTGTACACTGCGAAGGCGGCTACCAGCACGATCTGAGAGGCGAAATTGCATTCGGTGAAGAAAACCGTCATTACAGACTCCGCAACTACAAGAACCGCAACTGCGAAAACTATCCGACACATGAGCTCGGCCCGATCGCGAAGATTCTCAACATCAACCGCGGCAACCGCATGGTATCCCTCTCTTCGATGGCATCCGGCGCGTTCGGTCTCAACGATTTTGCTGAAAGAACACCTGACGTAAATCCCGAGCTGAAGACATACCGTTTTGCACAGGGTGACATTGTAAAGACAAACATCAAGTGCGCGGGCGGTGAGCTTATCACACTCACACTCGACACAACACTCCCGAGAAACTACTCCAGAAACTTCACAGTCCGCGGCACAAAGGGCTTCTACAGCGAGATGTGTGACGGTGTATTCATGGACGGCGATCCTCACGGCAGAGAATTCTACGGAAATACTGCTGAATACCGCAAGACATGGGAGCATCCGGTATGGCACAAGTTTGAGATCGAAGGTGTCAAGGGCGGTCACGGCGGTATGGACTGGCTGATTTTCGAGGCATATTTTGAAGCACTCAAGAATGGCGACGCATTCCCGATCGACACATACGACACAGCATCCTGGATGGCTATCACACCTCTTTCCGAGATCTCTATCCAGAACGGCGGCGCACCGGTTGACATTCCCGACTTCACAAGAGGTATGTGGACAAACAGACCCGAGAGCGATCTCTGCCACGGATTCTTCTCACTTGACAAGTAATTTAACATAACAAAAACGGCTCGGTATCTCATCACGCAAATGAGGCTGAGCCGTTTGTTTGTTTTATGTTCGTTTATCTTAATCTTTGCCGCGTCTTTTCGTTCTGATATGCGACACAACCGAGGTCACAGCGCATACTGCCGCAAAAGCTGCCAGTTCGACCGCCACGACAGCAGCTCCGGTCTGGAGTGAGAGACAGCACGCCGCGAAAAATCCGACTGTGAAGCAGACGACCGATATCACCGCCGACAGAATAACGGTCAGTTTGAAACTGCCTGTGATCCGCATTGCGGTAAGTGACGGAAAAATGATCAGCGCGGAGATCATGATAGATCCCATCATCTTCATGCCTACTGTGATCGTAATACCCGTCAGCACAGCGAGCACGATATTGAACACGCCTGTTCTCACTCCTGCCGCGCCTGCGAAAGTTTCGTCAAATGTCACGGCGAAGATCGTCTTTGCGCTGACGATAAACCAGATAAGCACGACGAGCGATAATATCACCGAGATCAGCATATCCTTATTCGATATTGTGATGATTGACGCAGAACCGAAGAGGGAGTTGCAGATATCGCCGCTTTTGCCGCCCGTGAAGTTATACAGCAATGTTCCGACTGCGACAGCACCCGTTGAGACCACCGCACACGCCGCATCTCCGTCCATTCTGCCCTCGCTTCTTGACAGTCTGAGAATTAGGACTGCGGCAAGGATGACGATCGGCACGGAAATCTCCATTGAATAGGTCGCACCGACACCGGCACAGGCAGCAACGGCAAGTCCGAAGAAACCGACATGGGACAGCCCATCGCCAATCATGGAATATCTTTTGAGGACAAGGCTGACTCCGAGGATCGACGAACAGAGTGATACGAGCACACCGACGACAAGCGCGCGGACGACAACTTTTACGAGAAAATCCGATGCAAAAATTTCAGCTAATGACATAATTCCCTCCCGTTATCATCCGTGATTATGGTGATGATGATCGTGACCGTGATGGCGCTTTTCGTCGATCTCGATATCTAATTTTTCGTGCGCGGAGTATTCTTCCACCGTTCCGTAAAACGAGTGGCCGCTGCACATTGAGAGTACATGATCCGCCTCATTCAGCGCGCATCCGATATCATGTGTAACCATCATGACGGCGCATCCGCGTTCACGGTTGATCTTCCGTATTGCCGCGTACATATCGTGAGCCGCATCGGGGTCGAGTCCCGTCACCGGTTCGTCGAGCAGAAGGAGCATATCGGACACACAAACTGCACGTGCGAGGAGTGTTCGCTGTCTCTGTCCGCCGGATAGCTCCCCGAATGATTTATCGGCAAGCGTATCAATTCCGAGCAAACGCATGGCATCCTCGGCTTTTTTCTTTGATTCTTTTTTCCACAACAGACCGAGACCGTCGTTTCGCACGCATCCGGAAAGGACAACTTCTCGCACCGATGCCGGAAAATCGCGCTGGATCTTCGACTGCTGAGGCAGGTATCCGATGCCCTGTTTACGCACAGCAGGATCGGTTATCAGCGAACCTCCGGCAGGTTTTATCTCGCCCGTGATCGCTTTGAGTAGTGTACTCTTTCCCGAGCCGTTCTCGCCGACGATGCACAGATAATCGCCGCGTCCGACACGGAAATTCACATGAGTCGCCGCCGTGTGTCCGTCATAAGCAAGCGTCACATCTTTTGCTGTAATCAAATCCATATTTTTCTCCGAATAATTTTGTTGTATCAGTTGAATGCATCTTTCAGCGCATCAAGATTCTGCCGCATGATATCCGCATAGGTAACGCCGTTCTCGAAATCCTCACGGGTGACATTGTGTGCGGAATGAAGAGTCAGAATATCGCATCCGGTTTCAGCCTGCACCGCTTTTGCCGTTGTTCCGTCAGAGAATTCGATGATGAACACGGGAGAGCCGGTATCACGCACCTTTTCGATGAGGAAATTCACGGTCTCAAGCGACGGTTCGGTGTCCGATGTACATCCCGGGAACGCCGCGTAATATGTCAGCCCGTACCGCTCCGCGAAATATCTGAACGGGAATCGGTCAGCGACGATCAGCGTTCTGTCAGCAGATGCTTCTGTGACTGCCATAATCTCCGCGTCTATTCCGTCAAGCAGAGCGGCGTATGCGGCACGGTTTGTGTCAAGCTCAGCCGCAATCGTGGGATCAAGCTCAGCCGCACGGATACTTATATCCTTCATGATCGCAGACGCATTCGGGATTGACGTCCACACGTGCTCGTCCGCTTCGGCTTCTTCGTGCTCGTGCTCATGTTCATGCCCGGTATCACAGCTCTCGTCATGAACGTGAGTCATTCCCTCAATGATCTCCTCGGCGTATGTTTCGACCGAATCGAGAACGCACATGGAGTTCACACTCTCACCCATTGAATCGAGCGCGTCAAAAATATCCCCGACCCAGTCTTCACTCTCTCCGCCGACATAGATAAACAGATCGGAATCCGCGATTTTTGCGATATCCGCGAGCGATGCTTCAAAATCGTGCGACTCGGCTCCGGGAGAGATCAGCATTTCTACATTGCAGAGGTCTCCGCATACCGCACGTGCAAAATCGAACAGCGCAAAATTCGTGGTGACAACCGACAGCCGTCCGTCATCAACACCGTCTTTACCGAAACACGCGGCGGATGTCAGCATAATCATCACAGCTAAGATCAAGATCGGCAGTTTTCTCATGTATCTCACACGCCGCTCCTTTCCCTGCATCCGTCGCAGAGTCCGTAGATCACGGTTTTCTCGCAGTCCACGGCAAACTTGTGTTTCTTGATGAAATGCTCCAGCACTTCGCTGACAAAATCGCAGTCGATGTGAATGAGCTGTCCGCATTTGTCGCACATTAAATGTATGTGTTTCTCTTCATCCGCGCAGGTGTTGTATCTGTAAAACGCACACTCGCCGCGGGACGAATCTCCCTTGAATCGCTTCAGCTTTCCCTCGGAAGTCAGTGCGGAAATCGTTCTGAAAACAGTTGCCTCGCCTGCGCTGACCTGAGCTGACACCTCACGCGCCGAGAAGCATTTATCTTTATTCTCCATGAAAAAGCGCAGGATCTCCGCCCTCTGCTTTGTTTTGTATTTTACTTCAGCCATATAAGCCTCTCTCGCATTTGATAATGATTATCATTTTCAAATTATATCATATCTCCCCTGTTTTGTCAACCGAATTTATTGACAACCGCCCGATCTTGTGATATCATAATCACATCATAAATATAATTGTAAAACGAAAGGAATCACATCATGCCTCTTATCACCGCTCAGACAAACATCATTTTTGCAAAGGAAAAGGAAGTCCGGCTCAAATCCGAGCTTGCAAAGATCCTCGCAGAATGTTTCCCCGGCAAGACCGAAAACTGGCTCATGATCAATTTCGAGTACGGCTGCTCCATGTATTTTGCCGGCTCGGACGCGCCCTGTATGCTCGTATCCATCGAGATCTTCGGCACACAGGCTGACCACTCGTTTGAAATGATGACAGAAAAAACCTGCGACCTCTTCTCCTCCGTATGCGGAATCCCCGCAAACCGAATCTACGTCAAGTATGACGAAGTTGACCGCTGGGGCTGGGACGGCAAGAACTTCTGATAAAGCATCAAAATTCAGTATCAATCAAGGAGACACTATGGCAGAATTCAAGAAAATTTCGCCCGAAGAGATCACCGACAACCCGTTCAAGATGATCGGCAAGGACTGGATGCTCGTTACATCCGCGAAAGCTGACGGGAATCTCGTTTGCGGAGAAGATTACAACACAATGACGGCAAGTTGGGGTGGAGTAGGAGTCCTCTGGAACAAGTCTGTCACGTACATCTTCATCCGTCCTCAGAGACACACATTCACTTTCTCCGAAGAAAACGACCTCATGACACTATCTTTCTTTGACGAAGAATACCGTCCCGCGCTCACATTCTGCGGCAGAAACAGCGGACGTGACTGCGACAAAGCAAAAGAATCAGGACTCACTCCCGTATCGGAATCCTGCTGCGGCACAAGATCGGTATGGTTCGGCGAGGCGCGTATGGTTCTCAAGGTAAAGAAGCTCTACTCCGAATTTCTCAGCGCGGATGCTTTCGCAAACGGCGACACACTCGGATGCTACGCCGCAGGGGATTTCCACAAAATGTACATCTGCGAAATCAAAGAAGTGCTCGTCCGGGAATAACAAAATATTATTAAAAAGTCTGATTGGGTTTTTTCCCACACCCTAATACAGACTTTTTGTATATTTTCAACAAATTTTATCCCAAATAAACTACATCCACACACATTTAAACTTTTTGTTATTCTATTGCAATCCGGATAATAATGTTGTATAATAGACGGGACAGGGTATTTTTTCACAGAAATCTCCTGTAAATAAACTAAAAATTCATTAGTATCACATACATAAGGAGTTACACAATGGCAGACATCACAACAAAACAGATTAGAAACATCGTTCTGCTCGGTCACGGCGGTTCAGGTAAAACTTCTATCGCTGAAACAGCATTATATCTCGCAAAGGCAACCGACAGACTCGGTAAGACTACCGACGGCAACACTGTCTGCGACTACGATCCCGAAGAAATCAAGCGCGGTTTCTCTCTT
>CAZPPN010000011.1:0-17128 GCA_964588425.1 uncultured Ruminococcus sp.
CTGTGAAAAAGTCAATGCAAATCTGTGACAAAAAATTCGGCATAATATCTTGACAAATCATGTCGGATCTGCTATAATTATCACACGGTTAGCAGACGCTAACTGAATTTCAACACAAACAGTTAGTTATAGCTAACCGAGAGAATAAGGAGAAGCAGCATGAGTGTAGTAATCGTAGGCGGAAATGAGTGTATGACCCGTCAGTATAAGGAGCTGTGCGATCAGTATAAATGCCGTGCGAAAATTTATCCGAAAATGACAAACAATCTGAAAAATATCGGAAGCCCCGATCTTCTGATACTGTTCACAAACACGGTGTCGCACAAAATGATCCGCTGTGTACTGTGTGATGTAAATTCACGTACCCGTGTTGCGAGATCCCACAGCAGCTCGATGAGTGCATTAAAAGAAATCCTCGATACACATATCGGATAATATTAACCGCAGAACAGCGATACATCTCCATGATAAGATTTATGGAAAGGATGTATCGCTGTTTTGTGTTATGTATTATTTTTATTCAGCTTCGGGAAATTCATCGCAGAGCTGTCTTACTTCATGACGAAGGACAGATATTTCACCGTCGTCGGGAATCCGCTGTCCGAAGGAAACCGTGCGGGAGATGATATCCGCAATGCGGTTCATGTCGATCTCCTTCATTCCACGCTGAGTCAGAACCGTGCATCCTGCTCTGATTCCCATCGGCTTTGCGTGGGTGTCATAGGGAATCGACTTGCTGTTTACCCAGATGCCGATCTTCCCGAGATCATCACCGAGCTTCAAGCCGTCGGATTCAGTTCCGCGCAGATCGAGCACGAACATATGACAGTCCGTTCCGCCCGTGAGAAGATTCAGTCCGCGTGAGATCAGCGCATCGGCAAGAGCGGAAGTGTTAGTGAGTGTCTGTCGCATGAGACAAGCAAAGCTCTCCTCTCCTGCTCGTTTCATTGCCCATGCCGCCGCCGCGATCGTCTGGGGATGCATTGACGCCAGAACTCCGGGATATACACCTCGGTCGACTGCGGATGCAAATTCTTTTTTACAGAGGATGAATCCGGTGTGAGTCGAGCACATCGTTTTGGTGCAGGATGCGGTTACGACATCGGCGTAAGGCACGGGACTCGGGATTACTCCTGCAGCCGTCAGACCTGTCGTATGCGCGATATCCGTCATGAATACTGCTCCGACGCTGTGGGCAATATCGGCAAGAAGCTCATAATCGAACAGTCTCGGATATGACGAAGAACCGATCAGAAGCATTTTCGGACGTTCGGATTCTGCGGTTCTGCGGAGCGCGTCATAGTCGATAAGCTGTGTTTCCGGATCAACTCCGAAGTGGACAAAATTGTAAAGACGTGACGAAATGTGAGCTCGTCTGCCGTGGCTTGCGTGTGAACCATGTTCGGGATCGAGAGCGAGGATCTTGTCCCCCGGTGAGAGGAGACCGTCGTAAACGCAGAGATTAGCCGTAGTTCCGGAGTAGGGAAGCATATTTGCGTGATCTGCACCGAAAAGTCTGCACGCTCTCTCAGCAGCCAGAACTTCAAGCTCGTCGATCACTTCAGCTCCGAGAAGACGCTGTTTGCCCGGAAGACCGACTGCGGTTTTGTTGGCGAAAGAACTGCCGGTGAGTGAGAGTGTGACTGAATCCTGCATACTCTCCGATGCCATCATGTCGATCGTATATCTCTGACGGTCACGTTCACGCTCGATCAGCGAGTAAAGCTCGGAGTCTCGTTCTTTGATGAGGTCATTCATTGCAGAATCCTCCCCAGAAATGGAAAATGTCTGTGTCTTCGGGAATGTTTTTTCCGTGACTTCCGCCGTTTTCTTCAAGATGGCATCCGTGATCCGTGTGGAACATCAGAAGTGTTTTGCCGTGCCAGTTCTTTTCAGCACTCTCACAGAGGCTCTCGAATCTTTCAATGATCCTGTCAAGCGTGCAGAGCGATGCTTCACTCTCAGGACCGTGACCGTGCTGTGCGTAGTCAAAGCCGAGCTGATAAAGGAAAACAAAATCATACTCGCCGCTCTCGACAACGGATTTTGCCTCAAGGAACATCGCTTCGTCGTCATCTCCGGGAATGATGCGGAAATCAGCTCCGCTTTGAGACAGCATTGACGCAATACATCCGTCGGAACAGGTGATAACACATACACGGCGACCGCTTCTGACTGCGGCTGCGATCAGACTGTCGCTTTTGAGCAGAGGCTGGGTAAGCTCGGGTGAGAGAATCGGCTTCAGATATCTGTCGACTCCGTTTACTTCCGGCATTGCGCCCGAGAAAAATGCGGCATAGTCGATCGGAGTGATAGTCGGCATGACGGTCTTCACGGGGATCATCATCGGCGCTCTGTTCCATACTTTTGCAAATTTTTCGGGATATTTTCTCACGATCCACGATGCAACAGCGTCAGATGAGAAGATCAGCACATTGTCAGCGCATCCGCCAAGTTTGGCTTTCATGATGTCCGCGATCCAGTCAACGGCAGGTTCAGCCTCAGCAGGGGCCGCAAATCCGGAAATATCTGCAATTGTTGCGGCGATGCGTGTCGCGGAGAGGGTATTCTGATATGAGTGTTCCATATAATTCTCCATAAATCTTGACAAAAGAAATTGTTTCTGCTATTATCATATCATAAAGATCGGAATCCGTCAATTAACGGCGGAAATATTGAGAAACGATCATAATAATGCTTTTGGGAGAGTATTAAATGAGCGGAAACGATCATAAATCGGGTGAAAGAAAAAGTATGACACAGCGCAGGGAAGAGATTCTCGGCATGATATCGCAGAATGGATATGTCACGACGGACGAGCTGTGCCGCAGGTTTTATATCAGCGAACCCACTGTCAGACGCGAGCTTGCATCACTCGAAGCGGAAGGACTGATCAGACGCAGCAGAGGCGGTGCCGCATCATTGTCGGGTGGTATGCGCCTGCCGATCGCGTTCAGACAGGCATCGCACCAGGATGAAAAAAGACGTATCGGAAAAGCCGCGGCAGAACTTGTGTCGGACGGAGATATAATTTTTGTTGACACATCCACAACCGCATTGGCGATTCTCGAATACCTCAGACAACGCCGCGGAGTCACGGTCGTTACAAACAGCCTGCCCGTCATGGAGACAATCGCCATGATGAATGTCGGACAGGACAGGATCTCATGCAGATGTACGGGCGGCGACTTCAATCCCGAGTCGATGGGACTTGTAGGAAGCGCGGCTGAGAGATTTGTCATGTCGATGCGGTACGATCTGTTTTTCTTCTCGACTCCATGCGTGTCACACAGCGGCAGAATCAGCGACTATTCCGAGAGGGAAACGTACCTGCGGACAGCCGTGATCGAAAATTCGGCAAAGAATGTGTATATGTTTGATTCAAGCAAATTCGGACTTGATGCGGCGTATACTGTGGCGGACTTGGATAGGATGAAGTATGTTCTGTCCGATGCCGCGATACCGGATGAAATATGCCGCGGGTGTGAGTTTATACTTGCGTGAGGATGCTGACATAAAAAAGCCGTCAGACACGATTTAACCCGAGCCGGACGGCATTGTTATAATGTCTTATTCCGCGACTTTACGCGATGGGAGCAATATCAACGCTCTTACCTGTTTCTGCGGATTCGTAGATAGCGTCGAGAATCTTCATGAGCCATACGCCGTCTTCTGCGGTAGCCTTGCAGGGGATGAGTCCCTCGGATGCGTCAACGAAAGACTTGATCTCGCTGCGGAAGCTTTCTGTGAACTGGAATCCGTTGTTGCCGTAGGGATTGATCTTGACATACTTGCCTGCCATAGCTGTGTAGAGCTCGCCGTTGTTTCCGTTTACACCAGCTTTTGTACCGAAGAGCTCGATGGAACCGCGGTCATTGTCGATGTTGAGATTGAAGCTTGCTTCTACGCTGAGAGTGAAGCCGTTGTCGAAACGAACGAGTGCGGAAGCGAAATCTTCAACTGTGTACTGATAACCGCTCTTGTTTGCGGGACCGTCCCACGCAACATCACCGCCGGCAGCTCTGTTGCAGCCGATGTTGTTGAATGTAACACCGTATGCGGAAACCGGCTTCGGACAGCCTGCGAGATAACGGGAGAGGTCGATAACGTGTACGCCGAGGTCGATGAGAGGACCGCCGCCGGAGTATGCCTTGTCGCCGAACCAGCCGCCGGGACAGCCGTCTTTACGGAGATATGTAGCCTTGGCATAGTAGACATCGCCGAGAATACCGTCTGCGCTGTATTTTTTGATAAGGTCTGCATCCTGACCGAAACGGCGTACGAAGCCGATCTGAAGGAGCTTGCCTGTTTCCTTTGATACAGCGAGCATTTCCTCAGCTTCTGCAGCGTTCATAGCCATCGGCTTTTCGCAGATTACGTTTGCGCCGCCGCGGAGAGCTGCAATTGTTGCGCCCTTGTGAGCGGAGTTCCATGTGGTAACGCTTACACAGTCGAGATCTTCCTTTTCCATCATCTCGTTGTAGTCGGTGTACCATCTCGGAACATTGTACTGCTCGGCGTACTTCTTGACCTTTTCTTCGTCAATGTCACATACAGCGATGACTTCTACGCGGTCGCTGAGTGTCTTGTAGCCGTCCATGTGGCAATGGCTGATTCCGCCTGTACCGATGATGCCTGCTCTGATTTTTTCCATAATTAACCTCCGTGAATGTATTCGGAATTGAATTGTTATGATAAGTTGATATTATCACAAATATCAGCCGATGTCAATAGAATTTCCGACTTTCGAAGAGGTTTTTTTGATTTTATTTACAGTTTTCGCGCAGGAATTACTTCAGAATACCGTTTTCCATCCTTTTTCTGATCGGAGCGGATGAAGCGATTTTTTCGTCGTGAGTGACCATGATGCAGGTCTGTTTCAGCTCATTCTGCAGCCTGATTATAAGCGAGAGCAGATTGTCGGCGGATTCTCTGTCAAGACTGCCTGTCGGTTCATCGGCAAGAAGAAGCCTGGGCTTGCATATCAGCGCTCTTGCAACGGCTGCCCTCTGCTGCTCACCTCCCGACATAGCGTACGGAAAACGGTTCAGCCTGTGCGTTATTCCGAGTATTTCGCACAGCTCGTCAAAATAGTATTTTGAAAAGCTCTTTCCGGAGATCAGACAGGGAAGACGGATGTTTTCTTCGGCTGTAAGCGTCGGAAGAAGCGAAAAATTCTGGAATACAAACCCGATCTTCTGCGCACGGATATCCGCAAGACGGCTTTCTGCCGCATCGTATATACTTTCACCGTCTATGTATACCTTTCCGGCAGTCGGAGTGTCGATTCCTCCGAGGAGTGCGAG
Organism: uncultured Ruminococcus sp.; assembly: GCA_964588425.1. GTDB lineage: Bacteria > Bacillota > Clostridia > Oscillospirales > CAG-272 > UMGS1696. The sequence goes on from CAZPPN010000011.1 coordinate 5,307, forward strand.
CAGAGTTGATTTACCGCATCCGGACGGACCTGTTACCGTGATGAAATCCCCGTCATTTACGGTCAGACTGCATCCGTTTACCGCGCGGATTGTCTCGTCTCCCTGTACATACAGACGGGTGAGATCTTTTACTTCAAGAAGCATATATTTCTCCTTATTTATTATATCAAATTCTGTTATCGGATGAAGCCAGAATATCGCGTGTCATTTTCTTCGATGCCCGTATCTGAACAAAAATGGTTGCGATGAGGAACAGACAGCATAAGATTATTACCGATAATATATCTGCCGTACTTTCTCCGTCAGCCATCATAGCGCAGAACCCAAGCGCACCGAACGCGATTGAAATGAACGCACCGAACGCATAATCGGCAACCGTTTCGGGAGTTACGGCTTTTGAAATATCATCCGCACGCGCTCCGAGCGATCTCAGCAGCATAAGCTCACGGCGGCGTACTGTCAGACGGGATTTTGTCATGGCGAACGATACGGCGCAGGCGACTGAGAACATGATGACAGAGTCCGTGATGAAGAACCATTGGTAGAGCAAGGAGATTTTATTCGATTCAGCACGTATCACAGCTGTATCTTCAAATTCAAGTTCATTGGAATCCGAATAGCTTTTCAGACTGTTTCTTAGTGCGGAAGTATCGGCACCGTCTTCGGCATATATCAGAATATTGAAAATCCCCTCACCGTATCCTTTTTTCAGCGTCACATTTCCCGAAGCATTCAGAACACCGTCCATGCTGTCGATTTCGGTTATCATCTCATTTGTAATTTCCGTGAATCTGTATGATGAATAATTGTATTTTGCAGACATTTCGAAATCGTGTGTACTGCGGTCAATCCCGAAAGTCGATGCCCCCAGCAGATATATCATTGGAAGAATCAGCATAAACGCAGTGATCAGATTGTACTTCGCGCATCTTCTGAGTGAACGTCTGACGAACAATTTTCCGTAGTCTGCAAGGTCTCCCTCTTCGGGAAGTACGCCTTTTCCGCACTCGGCTTCATTCATACTGTCCTGCCGTTTCAGCATAGCCGCGATTTCACCGTCACGCCCGAATCCGGCACACACACCGAGCATCATTGATGTGAACATAATGACCAGAACAATACCGATATTTGCGGCAGGTATGCTGTACCCGAGCGGAACATACCCCGTGACCGTCATATCTCCGGATGTGCATACCGAGACGAAAACATAAATAAATCCGATCGCCGCAGGCACACCGATAACAGCACCCGTCAGTATGCAGAGTCCACCGAGCAGAATACACATCCGTCGGATCATACGCTTTTTCATACCGAGCGCACGAAGAACAGAATATTCATGCATGAGACTATCGCTGAAAATGGAGAAAAACGACTTTGCCGCCACAAATCCGATAATTGCAAAAGCAGAGAGCAGGATCATATAAGTCGGCGTCATCATATACTCGATCGCTGAGTCGGAGTTTGCGCTTTCCTGGAACGTCACCTGAGCAACTGAAGTGAATATCAGCGCGGATGCGATCAGCGAGAACGGAAGAAGTCTCCACGGACGCGAACGTATCTCACGCCATGTCAGATATAGAAGCAGTTTCATCGGCGTTTGTCCTTTCTGCATATTTTACACAAGTAGATGATGTTTTGATTTTAACATACATCCTGTCCCATTGAGTGAATAAACTGTAAATAATCCATCGCACTCCTTGGAATATGCAGAGATTTGTGATAAACTTGATTCAGACATAACACTTTATATCATCGGAGGAATATCTAATGAATATCCTTGTCATAAACGGCTCGCCTAAAGGTGAGAACAGCGTAACGCTTCAGACCTCGCGCTATCTCGAAATTCTTTTCCCCGAGCATACTTTCGAAGTTCTTCACGCAGGACAGCGCATCAAATCGCTCGAGCGTGATTTTAAGCCTGCCATAGAAGCCATGGAGAGAGCAGAACTGATCGTTTTCTCATATCCCGTATATACGTTCATCGCCCCGTGCCAGCTCCACCGCTTTATCCGCCTGACAAAAGAGTGCGGTGTGGATCTTTCCGGCAAATGGGCGACGCAGATCAGCACATCAAAGCATTTCTACGATGTTACCGCACATAAATATATTGAAGAAAACTGTTATGACCTCGGCATGAAATACATACGCGGACTCTCGGCAGACATGGATGATTTGACGAAAGAAGCCGGTCAGAAAGAAGCCGTGGATTTCTTCCGTTATGTTCTTTGGTCGGTCGAAAACGGAGTCTGCGAGAGAGCACCCGAAACTGCAATACCGCCGAAGCATATCGGAGTTACACCGGTACAGGCTGACAGCGCTCAGAAATCGGGGGATATCGTGATCGTCACTGACTGCGAAGCGGACAATACACAGCTTTCGTCCATGATAGAGCGTTTCAGAAATGTCATCCCGAGGAATACCCGCGTGTTCAACATCCGTGAATATAAGCTCGACGGAGGATGCCTCGGATGCTTCGGATGTGCGGTCGGCGGAAAATGCGTGTACCGCGACGGATTTGACGAACATCTGCGAAACAGCATCCAGACAGCCGAAGCGATCGTGTACGCATTCACGGTGAGGGATCATTCTATGGGAGACGTGTTCAAGATGTACGACGACAGACAGTTCTGCAACGGACACCGGACCGTGACAATGGGTATGCCGATCGGATATATCGTCAGCGGAAACTACTCACTTGAGGACAACCTAAGAATGATCGTCGAAGCAAGAGCGGATGTCGGACACAATTTTCTCGCAGGCGTGGCTTCCGATGAATACGATCCCGACGGTGAGATCGACGCGCTTGCCGATAAACTCGTTTATGCGCTTGAGAATAAGTATGTTCCACCGCAGAGCTTTTACGGTATCGGAGGCATGAAGATATTCCGCGACCTTATCTGGCTGATGCAGGGAATGATGCGTGCGGACCACAAGTTCTACAAAGCCCACGGTCAGTACGATTTCCCGCAGAAAAAGCGGGGACAGATGCTCATGATGTACCTCGTCGGCGCGATGATCGCAAATCCAAAGATCAAGGCGAAAATGGGCAGCAAGATGAACGAAGGTATGCTCATGCCGTACACGAAGGTTATTGAAAAAACAAAGAAGGACAATAACAGGTAAGCGGAGGATAACGGAATGAAGATCGCTACAACAATCGGTGAGATGTACAGATACGTAATCCCGGCAGACATGACCGATCAGGCGGCTGAAGCTGTAAAAGCGTATGAGGGAACGGGATTCAGATATCTCGATTTCAGTTTTTATAATGTTATGGAAGACGGACACCCGTTTGCGGATGACAGATGGCTTACATGGGTCGGACGTGCGGCTGAAGCGGCTGAAAATCTCGGAATGAAGTTTGTGCAGGCTCATTCACCGAACTATAACCCGATGAAGCGCGGTGTGGATTCTTCCTATCACGAGCTCGGAATTATGACAACACTCCGTTCAATCGAAGCGTGCGGACAGCTCGGAATCCCGTCAATCGTTGTGCATACGGGCTGGGCGGACGAAGTAAAGTATCCGCATGACAAGGACGCATATTTCAGCAAGAATCTTGAATTCATCCGCAAACTGTACGGCGCGATGGAAAAATGGAACGTAAAGGTGTGCATCGAAAACTCCGCCGAGGAGAATATGGGCGACAGATATTTCTTCATGACAGCGGAGGATATGAACGATTTCATCAGATATGCCGGTCATCCTCTCCTCGGCGGCTGCTGGGATGTCGGACACGGAAATATGCGCGGCGCGGATCAGTATAAGGAACTTGTAACTCTCGGCAGTAATCTCACTGCTGTGCATATCCACGACAACATGGGAAAAAGTGACGAGCATATCGCGCCTTTCTTCGGAAATATCGACATGGACAGTATTATGACAGGGCTGATCGACTCGCATTTCGGCGGATATTTCACATTTGAGTCGGATTCGTTCCTTTCGTACAGGGGAGTGCACGGCAGCGGACGGCTCATGAAAGTTCCGTTTGATGTAAAACGTGCGTCACTTTCGTTTATGTATCAGATCGGAAAATCCTGCCTTGAAGCATACGGAATTTACGGGGAATAAAAAAACCGACAGGCGTTATATTGCCAATCGGTCAGGTGTGTGATATTATTCTTCGATCACGGTTATATCGGATGGAATGAATGTGTTTTTCGACTGAGAATACTGTCCGCTGAGAATGTACCGTTCTGCCGCTTCATATGCCGCTTTGCTTTGTGCCGCGATGTTCTGGGAGCATACCACGGTTATCCCGCAGGTTGCTGTCAGCGGAATGTCGTGGCACATACTCGTTATACGCCCGAGCAGATCAGCTTTGCTCACTGCCGAGAAATACTTGTCCGTGCCTGCCGGAACATATACACAACGATCGGCATACGGATCATCGGCTGTGCTTTCCTTGAGCAGCGCGGCGAGCTTTGACGGGTACAGCTTCATATCCGATTTTATGATATCGTCGATTGAAGCTATGCTGTATTTCTCCCGTGCGGTTCCGATGTCATTCAGCGCGCCGACAAATCCGTTTATTCTCTCGCATACATTCGAGTTTGTCTGCGTAGACAGAATCAGAAGCCTGCGGTCAGCGAATTTTTCAGTATAAATCTTTCCCATGCGGTATCCGTCAGCATACGGATCGCTTCCGATGTAAAAGCTGTTTACCATGGAGCACCGTTCCGACAGAAAAATGATAAAACAGCGCCCGACGAGATTTTTCAGCTTCTCTTCGATCTCGGGCGTAATGTTTGCCGTAATTATCAGCGCCTTTGCCTGCATCTTCTCCGCTTCGTCAATGTAGTCGAGCACAGCGGACGAGTCACCGACCTTGGTGATGACATTTGATTTTACCTTTATCCGACTGTCGATATGCGAATCGGGATAAGCAATATCATCCCAGAAATACGACGGTGTGTCGGGATAAATGCGGTATATGTCGCAGCAGCCGTCGCTTGGTATATTCAGTTTTCTGATTTCCCCGAGGATCGCGTGTCTTGTGTCAGAGTCGACTCCGCTGCAGTGACGCGATGCCTTGCTGACGGTCGATTTGCTGATGCCGAGACGCTTCGCAATATCTCCGAAATTGTCGTTTTTCATATATGTACCATGAGTTTCCGTTTTGCACAATAATCCCGACGAAATGTTGTGGGGTTTGTACATGACAGGAAACTTTCTTTTTTGATATAATTAAACTGTAATATTATAACACAGATCTTCAGCTGATTCAAGAGTTGGCGGATCTGAATTTTTCAGGAGGACAGAATTATGTCAGAAAAAATCATGCGTGTAGGTGTATTCGGAACCCTCAGAGGAAGCAGTTATGCCGAAATATTCAAGAATATGCCCGGAGCGCGTCTTACCGCCGTATGCGACTGCAGCGAAAGAGCGCTTGAGAGAGTAGGGAAGATTATTGACGATTCCGTTGCAGTATTCAAGAACTTCGACGATTTTATCGACAGCGGACTGCTTGATGCAGTAGTACTTTGCAACTACTTCACAGAACACGTTCCGTTTGCGGTAAAAGCAATGGAAAGAGGCATCCATGTTCTCAGCGAATGTACTCCTGCGCTGACGATGGCTGAATGCGTTCTTCTTTGCCGTACTGTTGAAAAGACAGGATGCAAGTATATGCTCGCCGAAAACTATCCGTTCTTTGCCTGCAATATGGAAATGAAGCGCCGTTACGACACGGGAAATTTCGGTAAAGCGCTTTACTGCGAAGGCGAATACAACCATCCCGTTACACCTCACGATAAGAATATGCTTTCTCCCGGACGTCTGCACTGGAGAAACTGGCTGCCGAGATCGTATTACCTCACACACGCCCTCGCACCTCTTCTTTTCATCACAGGAAACGAACTTAAATCCGTAAACTCCAAGGCAGCTTTTGCTCCCGGAAATCTCAAAGGAACAGCCTGCCGCGTAGGAGATCTCGCATCTATCATGCTCTGCGAAATGAAGGACGGCTCACTTGCACGTGTTACAGGATGCGCGGCATGGGGCGGTCACGGAAACTGGTACAGAATCTGCGCCGAAAAGGGAAATATGGAAAACGTACGCGGATCGCTCGGTGAAGTACGAGTTCAGTATGACAGTTGGAACATTCCCGAGGGTGAATCGGAAGTACAGACAGTTTGTGCAAAATGGTTTGAAGATGACGAGATGAACAAGCTCGCAGGCGATGCTGGACACGGCGGCGGTGACTACTGGGTAGCATACTATTTTGCAAAGTACGTCAACGAGGATGTTGAGCCGTTCTTCAACGTATACCGTTCCGTTGCAATGTCCGCGGTTGCTATTCAGGCTCTCCGTTCCAGTTTCAATAACGGTAAGGAATATCCAATTCCCGATTTCCGCAATGAAGAAGAACGCAAGATTTGGGAAAACGACCACGACTCACCGTTCCCGGACGAAAACGGAAATGCAACCATGCCGTGCTGCAGCCATCCGGACTACGAACCCACGGAAGAAGACTATGAAAACGCTGAGCGTGAATGGAAAGAAGCCGGACTTATTTGAGCCGGGATGTAATATAAATTTATATAAAGGAGAAAAACTATGGAAAAACTGAAAATAGGCGTATTCGGCGGTGGCCGCGGAAAGACAATGATCCACGAGATTCTCAATCACAAGGAAGCCGAGCTTGTTGCTATCTGCGACAAGTACGAGCCTCGACTTGACGAATGCCGCGAGATCGCAAAGGAAAAGGGATTTGACAATATCACATATTACAACAATTTTGAGGATTTCTTCAAGCACGATATGGATGCCGTAATCTGCGCGAACTATGCCCATGAGCATACGCCGTTTGCAATTCGTCTTCTCGAAAGCGGACGCCATGTCATGACAGAGTGTCTCACCTGCGCCAACATGAAAGAAGCTGTTGAACTGATCGAAGCGGTCGAGAGAACCGGTCTTGTTTACGCTTATGCAGAAAACTACTGCTATACAGCGACAAGATGGGAAATGCGCGAAAGATTCCGCAGAGGTGACATCGGTGAACTCATGTATGCCGAGGGGGAATATGTCCATGACTGCTCTTCAATCTGGCCCGAGATCACATACGGCGAGCGCGACCATTGGAGAAACGAGGGATACTCGACATTCTACTGCACACACTCGCTCGGTCCGATCCTCTCCATGACAGGACTCAGACCCGTGAAAGTATCCGGCTTTGAAACAAAGAATATGCCGTTCATGAGAAATCTCGGTGCAGCCGCAGGTTCAGCAGGTATGGAAATCGTAACACTCGAGAACGGCGCGATTGTCAAGAGTCTGCACGGCGGTCTCAAGAGCGCATCGCATACAAGCAACTACCAGCTCAACGGTGACCGCGGCGGCATGAAGGATCTCGGCGAGACACTCCTCGTATATACCGAAGGCGAAAACGAAAACTGCCGCGGCAAGCATGAGGAATATAAGCCCAACCCCGTAATCGCAGGTACGGAAGCTACCGGACACGGCGGATCCGACTATTATCCGACACACTATTTCATCCAGGCAATCCTCGGCAATGAAGTTGCAAAGGAGCGCATCATCGACGTATATACAGCGGTCGAAATGTGCATCCCCGGAATCCTTGCATACCGTTCGATCATGAACGGCGGCGCACCTGTCGATATTCCGAACCTCAGAAACAAGGAAGAACGTGACGCATACAGAAACGATACGTTCTGCACATTCAAAGGCTCTGCCGGAGATATGTGGGTTCCCAATAATTTCTTTAACGATGAAAGAATCCCCGACGAGGTTTACGAAGAAGTCTACCGTAAATGGGTTGCAGGTGAGCCGGGTTGATCGGATTCCGCATTTTGAATTTGTAATTGCATAAGAAAACAGCCTCTCTCAAGAAAGATGATCCTGAGAGGGGCTGTCTGTATTTTCGGAATAAAATCACATAAAAGTATAAAGATTCGCTTCGCCGTTGTATCCGGCACCGGCAACGTACTGCGGAACACCGGAAATCAGCTTCGATTCCGAGTATTCATGCAGATGTCCGGCGAGAATACATTTGAGATTCGGCAGATTTTCGCAGAACTCAACAAACGCGGATGTCAGAGCGTCCGGCTTCTGCTGACGGTATCTGTAATCCTCCAACTGACGGAGAAGCGGCTCGGGGCATCCGAACAGATACGGCGGAACATTTTTCGGCCTTCCACTCATTACAACATCGTATGTGTCGGGCGAGTAGAGCGGATTGTGTACGGCAAGAACAACAGGTACACCGTCTGCTGTGTCTTCGCGGAAACGGCGGAACTGTTCATCGGTTATGTAGTAATAGTTGTTGTCGATCGCGATGAACTTGACGCCACCGATCATACGTACCTGATACCATATATCCCCCGGAAACGCCGCGCATACCGAGTCGAACGACTGATGCTTGTATTCTTCATCTTCCCACGCCTCACCGACAAACAGGCTGTACTCGTGGTTTCCTGCCGCCATGAAATAGTCGTATCCGTTGAGGATGTTCTTTACATACTTGAGATTCGCCTCGGAAACAAAGTCGATCATATCTCCCGTGTGGACGATTGTGAGATTGTTTTCTTTCGCATAAGCGAGCATTTCGTCAAGATATTCAGCCGGAGTCATGCCGTTTGATTTGTTCATGAACGATCTTGTTCTGCTTTCCGAAAGTGAAATCTTTCTCTCACAGTCACGCGAATCCGCAAAAGTCAGATGATTGTCGGAAAAATGCAGGATCTGAAACGGAACCTCAGCCCCGATGTTTACTTTGATTTCATTGATTTTCATTTGATTTCTCCTGAATTATTGATTTTTCCTGTTGTAAGGACGGACAAAAATACATTCGCACAGCGTAAATACCACACATCCTGCAGCATAACATACCAGATCGGCAGGAGAGAATACCGTACCGAGAGCTATGCGGAACAGGGGAATGCCATCCAGTCCAAGAAGTGATACAAGTCCGAAATACTGTCCGATCTCCACAGCCGCGGCGAACAGAAATACGCAGACGGGCAGAATCATGTCACTTTTCAGCCTGCCTTCAGAGGGAAATATTATCCTGATGAGTGAGCAGATGAGCGCGGTGATGAGAATATCTCCGCCGTACGGCCTTATGAATCTGTCACGCACAAACAGTGCGATCAGTACGATCAGCACAAGCTGTATAAGTGATGCAAACGCATATGCGATTCTTTTTTTCTTCATGTCGGTTATCGAATTATCTGTTCATAAGCTGAAGCGTGCGGTCGGTGAGCATATCAACAGTGACATTGTTGTATCCTTCGATAGTTGTACGGAGATTTCCGCCGAAAGGTTCGATCCAGTAAGCGGGAATTGCGGATGCGCCGTTGATCATTCCGACAATCGAGCCGACTGTTGCGCCGTTGCAGTCCGTGTCGAATCTGCTCTGTACTGCGAGACATATGGATTTTCCGAAGTCACCGCCGCCGCAGAGAAGAGCCATCGCAACAATCATGGCGTTGGAGTTAGTGTGACACCAGCCGAAGCCTGTGTGTTCGTCATAGTCGTTATGGATCGCGGCGATGATATCTTCGGCAGACGCACCGCTCTCATACATCGAGACTACTTTTCTGACATCACGCATAAGGCGGCTTTTTTCGGGAATATATGCGAGACCTGCTTCGATGATCTCACGGATATCGCTTGTCACAGCGGATGCGGCGATCATCGCGGAGACAAACATCTCGCCGTAGATGCCGTTTTTGATGTGTGAGATCGACGCATCGCGGAATGCCATATCAGCGGCTCTGCCGGGATTACCGGGGTTGATGTAGCCGAAGAAGTCACCTCTGATCTGCGCGCCGATGTATTCGCGGTAGGGATTTTTGTACATTGCTGTCTCGGGAGCAAGCAGTCCCATCGCGGCGTTGCGGTATGCGGCTCTTTCTGCTGTACAGGTAGAGAGCATCGGTATCCAGCGCAGCCATGCCTCGAGAACATCATCCGGTTTGAAATCGCATCCGTAGTTTTCGATCAGCTTGAGCGCGAATACGGTGTAGTTTGTGTCATCGTCAACCGGAGCGATACCGCCGATGTTGTCAGCCCAGCAGGCGTTCCGGTCGATTTTCAGCTCATCCGTCAGCTTGTCCGTAAACTCGGCTTTTGTGATGTATTTCTTCATCGGATAGTTGTCGGTTCCGTTAAGCAGGGGAAGAAGACGTTCGCTTCTGTATCCCTCAACCGGCTTGCCGAGGAGACATCCTGCAATGCGTCCGTACCATGCGCCGGCGATCTTGTCACGCAGAACGCTGTCATCGGGAATGGACGGAAGAGATGGCTTGACGGAAGCGGATTTTGCCATGATCGACTCATAATCCGACGGCTCGTCATACGGGAAATCGGGGGACGGCTGAACTGACTGCATCTTTGCGGCGAGTGCTTCAGCGGCTTTTTCAATATCGTCGTTGAGAGCTTCGTGAAGTGCGGCAATATTGCGGCAGGCTTCCTCGTATTTTGCGACATCCTTGCCCTCTGATCTGCACTGTTCGAATTCGACCAAGACATCATAAGCGATCCTGATCCACGGCTGTAATCTTAGCATTTTATTTCCTTCTTTGGAGAATACATAAATTCAATATGTCGTTATTATATCACATAAAACGTGATGATGCAATATTATTTTGTGAAAAATGCAGAAGACTGCAAAAAACAGCCCGACAGACTGTATCCATCGGACTGTTGATTATTCGGAAGATCAAACGGTCAAGCAATCAAGCAATCAAGCAATCAAAGGAAGCTCTTGGGATCGCCGATGATCGGGAAGCTCTCGAGCGGATGATCCTTGTCCTCAATTAAATATTCATGCTCGGCAATTGTCTCAAATGCGAGATTTCCGTCAGCTTCTTCGGCGTTTACAAGCTCACCCGTTTCAAGATCGCGGATGCGTACGTTTTCCCCGAACGGATTTGCGATCACGCACTTGTTTCCGACAAGACTGCGGATGATGCCGTATGCTACCTTGCCGTCACGGAATTCAGCGGAAACGAGGAACGCGCCTCTCGCTCTGAGGGAGAAGAATGCCGCATCCCCTATATCTTCGGGATAAGCGGGGAAGAGACGGATGATGCCGCCCTGAGACTGGAGAATCATTTCCGTAACAATTTCGGAGAAATATGCCGCGCCTTTGTCAACGTAATAATCGTGATGATTGTCCTCATTCATCTCGTTGTTTTCGTCGAACGAACAGGAGTCGTTTCTGTCGAGGTATCCGCCCTCACGGCATTTCGGAAGAAGCTCGAGCACCAGCTTTGCATATTCTTTGTCACCCATGCGGAGCTTTGCGATGATGCCGAACGAGAGATCCCACGGCATTGTATGGGCGGGAACGAATGCGTCTGTGGAGAGCTTTGCCGCGCGTCTGAGTTCATCGCTTCCTCTCCATGCGTCAACTTCGTCAGTCAGCACGATCGGGGAGAGATCCGTGACGGACGGCGGACCGTAGTCGATAGTTCTGTCGTCGGTGTCCTCAGCCGTTTTCCATGTACCGTCGGGCCATGTCGTATAGTCGGGTCTGAGATGCGCGAGATCATCATCCCACTTCTGTGCCAGCTCTTCGTCGATACCGAGGATGCGCGCTGATTTTGCCGCTCTGTCGATTATGAATCTGAACAGAGAGAGGTCGATGATCGAGTTTGTCATGAACTCATTGAGCACAAGCGGAGTGTTGTTGACAAATTCCTGCGATCTTGACGGGAATATGTATTTTGTTCCGTCCTCATCTTCCTGCAGATATTCGCTGTAAAAGATCGCGGCTTCTTTGAGCAGAGGATATCCTATCTCGCGCAGGAAGTCGGCATCGCAGGTAAAATCATAGTAATCCCATGCGTATTTAA
>CAZPPN010000012.1:0-6509 GCA_964588425.1 uncultured Ruminococcus sp.
ATATGCTGATGTATTACGCGGCAATCCTTGTGGGACTTCTGCTGATCACATATATCCCGCAGATCTCGCTGATTCTTCCGCAGGCAGCAGGGCTTGTGTGATTCTGAACCGTAAATAAAACAAGCAGTACATTTTGTGCCAAACACAGACACGGATGTACTGCTTTTTCATCAGACAAAAAAATTGCGGATCCGTATGACCCACATTAATATTATTATACCACACCTCACGCCGTCCTGTAAACCCATTTATGAACGAAATATTATTTTCTGCCATTTACACAACAGTTTCCTGTTATCTTTTGCCAAATTACCAATTGAAATCTCCGAAAAACTGTGATATAATATAGACACAAAAGAAAGAGAGGTACACTCCAATGTACAACTAAAGTACAAGGCTTTCAGATGAAGGTAAGTAACTGATAGTAAAGCGTTTCAATCGGATTGCCGGGAAAAAGACAAGGCGGTAAGACGTTTTATATAGATAAGTTAAACTAAGTTTTCATGATTGTTAAAATCTCACGATATAAATCAACACCTCGGCAGTGAGTGAAGACCTTCCAAAAAAAGCCCGGTGACAAAACATTCGCCTTTTGCAGCACGAAGCACATATCAAACGAAATTTGTTCTCAATCGAGAAATAGTAAAATGAAGAGTGTTTAGATTTTATGTATTGAATGAGCAGAAGGCAGATTCAGAAAGAGAGGAATATAAAAGATGTTAGATATCAAGAATCACGAGTGACCCTTGATCGGATCTGTAAAGAAAGATACGGTCAGGGGTCACTTTAATTTTATGCTGAATGTACGGCTTGCGGATGCAGGTCTTTTTTTATTTTACAGAAAAATCCCGGACTCACTTTTTCAGCAAATCCGGGAAAACTGTTTATTCAAGCTCGACCTTAACGGGGAGTCCTGTTTCCATTGATTTATTGCACGCAAGAGTGAAGCTGACTGACTTGAATGCATCGCGGTAGCTTGAGCGAATCTTTGATCCGTCGCCGGAGATTACAGCTTCGATGAACGTCCTGTCACACGGAACACCGGCATCCCCCTCGTTGTTATACTGAATTGCTCCGCCGGCAGCCTTTAGAGCACCGTCACCCTTTACAACAAAGCCTCCGCTTTTCTTGTCGTCTGCTTCTTCTTCCTCGCCGTAGATAAGCGTTGTTCCGAGGATTTTATGCTCCATTCGCTTATCTCTGGTTGAGAATGTGATCTTGGAATCAAAGCTGTTGCCCGATGTTGCATAGCATCCCGTCGAGATCACGCACAGCGCGCCGTTCGAGAATTTGCACGCAGTCACCGACATATCGTCCGTATCGTATCCGGGCCACTCACGCTCGCCGATGATTCCACGCGCGTTGTAAGAGAACACCTCAACCGGATCGCCGATCATGTATCTGATCATATCGAACTGGTGTATTGTCTGCTCAGCCGCCTGTCCGCCGGAGAGATCCTTCTTTCTCCACCAATGAACCTCAGGCACACCGCCGATTCTGGAGCATTCGACCAGCACGACCTGATTATTTTCGCAGAACTTCTTGGCAGGCTCGATAATCTTGTCGGCATATCTGCACTGGAATCCGCTCGCTGTGATAAGACCTTTTGCTTCAGCCGCGTCACGGATCTTTCTCGCGAGATCGAGATCAAGTGCAAGCGGTTTTTCAACGAAGAAGTGGATGCCTCGCTCGATCAGATCGAATTCGATATCCCCGTGGCAGTACGGCGGCACGCATACGAACACCATATCCGGCTTAACTTCATCGAGCATCACGCGGTAATCCGTGTACGCCTCGCCGCAGCCTGCTTTTTCCTTGAACGCCTCCGCTTTTTCTGGAATGAGGTCGCACCATCCTGCAAGCTCAACGATATCCTTGAACTGCATGAAATGTCCGAGATGATATTCCCCTATTCCGCCGCATCCGATAAGTGCAAGTTTTTTCATTTTGTTCCGTTCCTTTCATTTAATTATATAGTTATATCAATTCAGATTCAGTATCCGCATATCTCACCGATTTCACGGCTGACTTTCGCGTAATATTCGTCCCATGCGATGTCCGGCGAATCTCTGAACACCTCGCCGACGAGATATCCGTCGTATCCCGCTTTTCTCAGCGCAGGAATAATATTATGCCAGTCTGCGCTTCCGTGAGTCACATCTTTCCACACTCCGCCAGAGTTGAGACCGCCGCTGCGCTTGTAGTCCTTCACATGAACCTTGCCGATTCTATTTCCGAGGACCTCGACCCAATACTCCGGCACGGAAAACGCGATCATATTTCCGACATCAAGGTATGCGCCGATCATAGGGGATCCGATTTCGTCTATAAACGATGCCATATCGTAAGGCGAGAGGAAGAATCCGTTCCACACGTTCTCCACACCGACAAAGATCCCGAGTTTTTCGATCGTCTCGCGCTGTGATTTGAGAAAAGCTATCGAATTTTTTCGCGCTCCGTCAAGTGATACGCCGTCTCCCATTCCGCCGGGTACAGTCAGAATTCCGTCCGCACCGAGACATGATGCCGCTTCGATCTGCTTCAGAAGAAGTTTTTCCGCATATTCCCATCTGTCTTCTCTGCCCATCAATCCTCCCCACAGAGATGTGGAGATACTGCACACGGGAAGACTGTACTTTTCGGAAAGCGCGCAGATATCTGCGTAGTCTGCCTCGGTTGTTTCCATTGAGAGCGCGTGTGGAGATCCCGGGGAGTCGACATTCAGCTCAATTCCCTCAAACCCTGCCGAAGATGCAGCCGCAAACATTTGCTCCATACTGAGAGACGAGTCAAACGTCCACGCATTCAATGCTCTTTTCATAAAATTCACCTCGATTTCATCTGATTTTTGTTCTGTTTCACGATTTTAATTTTCCGACGGATCGAATATGTCAAATACATCTTTTCTATCCGCAGAAACTGTGCTATAATAAATATAATACATTTTCACCTGTTATTCAATGTATGATTTGATCGTTTTTATGGACAATTCGTTTACCGTCAATGGAGAACCTTATGATAACACAGCTTTTTTACCGCGACATCATGTCACCCGGCTGCAATCAGCAGATTGACGAAGAACCGCTCGTCATAAACTGTGCCGGATACTGCGATTTTGTTTCTGGTTTTGAGACACACAACCGCGAGGGCCGTCTCGATTATTATCTTCAATATGTGACCCACGGGAAGATGCGCGTTTTTCTCGGAAATGAGATTCACGAGATGGGTGAGGGTTCGTTCATTCTTACTAAGCCGCGCTCGCCGTACCGTTATTTTCTACCTGACGGTGAGGAGATGGGATACCTGCTGATCCATTTCAGCGGATTCCACAGCGGACGGATACTGAAAAATCTCCGGCTTGACTGCGGAAAGATTTACACAGCTGACGGAATCAAGGACAGGCTGACCGCTATGTTTGAAGAGCTGTTCTCGGAATTCACGAACCGTCAGCGCGGATTTGACAATATGTGCGCCGCTCATCTCACAGAGATACTTGTACTTCTTTCCAGGACCGCGCTGATGGAAAACAAATCCGCTGACGGACGGCTGAGAACTATCGGCTGGCTTCACTCACACTTTGCCGAAAAAAACACAGTCGACGAGCTTGCCGCAATGGAACATCTCAGCGGAAGCCGATACCGCAGTGTGTTCAGAAATCAGACCGGCTTTTCCCCGAGCGAGTACCGTACTGCTCTGCGAATCAGCCACGCCTGCGATCTTCTTCTCACATCCCAGCGCAGCATCAAGGACATCAGCGCCGCCTGCGGATTTGAGGATGTACTGTATTTCACACGCCTGTTCAGACGCAAGATGGGTATGCCGCCCGGGAAATACCGCACTTCATCCGACGCTGCAGCATTGACCGATCATACGGAGGATTAAAATGAACATATCGAAAAAGACGAATACATCTGACAGAAACATCATCATAGGCACGGACTGGTGGACAGACTGCGATGATGCCGGTGCAGTAAGGATCGCGTGCCGTGCGGACAACTGCGGTCTTTGGAACATTCTCGGGATCGCAATAAACGCCTGTATGCCCGACTCCGCCGCATCGCTGAATGCGTTCTGCACAAGCGAAGGTAAGGGGGACATTCCTCTCGGCATCGACAGGACTGCCACGGGTTACGGTGGAAATCCGCCATATCAGGCACTTCTTACATCTCTGCCGCACAGGATAAATGGCAATGCCGAAATTGAGGATGCGCTCGCGCTGTATCTGCGTCTGCTTGAAAGTGTTGATAACGCTGAAATCATTGAGATCGGATATCCGCAGGTTCTCGCCGCGCTTTGTGCCGATCCTGTGGGATACGGATATCTGAAAGATCGCGTTAAATGCCTCTGGATGATGGCGGGCAACTGGGAAAAGGACGGCAGAGGACGTGAAAACAACATCGCGCGCACCCGTGAATCAAGCAAAGCCGCA
Organism: uncultured Ruminococcus sp.; assembly: GCA_964588425.1. Classification (GTDB taxonomy): domain Bacteria; phylum Bacillota; class Clostridia; order Oscillospirales; family CAG-272; genus UMGS1696. Next base: position 4,430 of record CAZPPN010000012.1, read on the forward strand.
GCATATCTGTTTGAGCATTGTCCGTGTCCGATCGTTCTTCTCGGCTGGGAAGTCGGTGCATCGGTCATCAGCGGAACACCCGAGGCTATCCCCGATGACAGCGATCCTCTGCGTATGGCATACATCGCTCACGGAAGCATAGGCGGCCGTTCGTCATGGGATCCGATGCTTATGACTCTCGCGCTGACAGGGGACATCGAAAAGGCAGGATACACCATACGCCGCGGTTATGCTTCAGCCGACGCAGAAACAGGTGAAAACAGCTTTGTTTACGATGACTGCGGTCCGCACGGGTATGTCGTAAAATCTCACGCCGACGAGTGGTATGCCTCCCAGCTTGACCGACTGCTCGGAAACTGCCGCGGATATCACGCTGAATACAGCAGTTTATTCAAATAAAATACACAAGGAACCTCTGATCCGCATATGCGAGTCTCGGGTTCCTTTGTTTTTCAGACTTTCTTTTCGCCGCATCAGACCGGCAGGATAAAGCTCCGTTAATTTCTCGTTTTCGGTAAAATCGACTCTTACCGCTGATCCGCCATATAGTCTGAACGACAGAATATCAAACGGTTTTATATGAGTTCTGATCTCTGTACTCAAAATATCCGCCTCGACATCAGCTTCTTTGCCTGAGATTTCCGTAATACGCACGATATATCCACGTCCGTCCTCAGCAGGTTTCAATGCTGATACTGTAATATTGTCATTTTTCAGCTTGATGCCCGAGCCGCACTCCGGAAGTGTACCGAAATGGTATGTTTCGGGAATCAGCGGAAATTCAGTATTCAGTTCTTCAGCCGCACGGTAAACATCACTGAGGTTATCCGAATACGGCATAATAACATACTTGAATCTCTGCTCGCCTATATCGAGATGTGACATACGCTTATCTTCGATCGGGTCTGCGGCGGAATAGTAACAGCTTCTGCCGGCGATAAATGCAAGCGTACCATCCTTAATTGAAGAAGAATACTTGGAATCATTGAGAACTGCAATGCCAAATCCGTCTTTCTCGGCTATCATAAACCTCTGCATAGGCTCTTCTCTGCCGTATGTCTCGCAGTCAACGATACCGCCGGGTGCTTCACGGATAAACTTTGCATCCCTGCATCCGGAATCGAACAGAAGCTTCACCTGAACGTGGTTTTCGTTAAGAATAAGACGGCAGAACGAATATATCCTGTTGCTGCCGGGGTAAAGTGTAAAGAGCTGTTCAAGCGTGCTGTCCTTATACTTCGTCTTTACGCTCAAAGTCACCTGACAGGAGCCGTTTTCGCAGATCATAAACTCAGGGGAGCCAAATTCACCTATCACATCATCATAGACATATCGGTTGTGTCCCCATGTATCGTTCTTGATATCGTCGATCACAACCGCTTTTGAAACGAAATCACCGCACAGCCGCTTTCCGTCTTTGTCGGTTACGGAGCTGATACAGCCTGTACGTGTGTCGAATTCCACGTTTATCAGATCGTTGGAAATCGAATGCTCGGTTATTTTCATAAAGGGAGATTCAAAGATATGCTTGACGTTTTCGGATTTATACGACCAGAAAGTTTTATATCCGAAAGCCGGAACTTTGGCAAGGAATCTTACATAATATCCATCCTGCCAATCGGAATGAACGGATTGGAACGGGATGAAATTGCCGTCTGAATCACGCATGGCTGTTGCATCCGCGCGGTTTGCCTGCACGGGAACTGTAACATCGTGGCTCAGCGGATTGAAAACGACCACAGGTGCCCCAGTCTCGCCGTTATCCCACACCACGCTGTGCTTATCCTTTGAAAGAGTCGGGATTCCGTGTGCCGTATCAATCGCCCATGAAATTTTCTGTGACGCGGCATTTTTCAGCTTCAGCCCATGCGAAATTGCGCCGCCCTCAAATGCATAAACATCGTCGTATGCGATCTCGGAGCTGCATCCCGCCAGAATATCGTGGAACTGATTGAACAGCACGGTTTCCCACGCTTCTTTTGTTTTTTCGGGATCGGTTTTGAATCCCAAAAGCGAGTTTGCCATGACCGACATACGCTCAGCTTCATTCAAACGACTTTCTGCCGCGCGGTTCAATGCT
>CAZPPN010000012.1:6519-16783 GCA_964588425.1 uncultured Ruminococcus sp.
GCGCTGTAACATCCGCTTGCATGATTCTGCAGTTCCCCCTCGTAAACGGGCAGTTCTTCATAAACAGTTTCCCTGATGTGACCGAAAAATCTGTCCGGCGCGGAGAACATGATATCATTCCGCGCATTCGGAATATATTTTATCGCTTCTTCGATTGATCTTGCAGTCGGACCGCCGCCGTGATTGCCGCATCCGTAGAATTTCATTATGCTTTCATTGTGTTCATCGGCATAATCATCGTTTTCACGCATAATAGTTTCGTTCAAAACGCCGCTGTTGAAGCCCCCGTAGCCGCCTATCCTTGAAGTCAGAAGCTCGTGCTCCCCTGCCATCCATCTGTATGTCTGACTACCAAAGGCATACTCTTTCTCATTCGGGTCAGGGCGCATATAGACATAATTTTCGATACCGACATCGTTCAGGAGTCTGGGCAATCCTGCGCCGTGTCCGAAGCTGTCAACATTATATCCGGTTTTGACTGTTATGCCGAACTTTTCCTTGAAATAGCTCTGGGAATACAGAAGATGCCTTGCAAAGCTCTCCGAAGACGGCATATTACAGTCGGGCTGAACCCACATACCGCCGACTATCGCCCATTTTCCGTCCTTTACGGCTTTTTTGATATCCTCGAACAGCTCAGGACAGTTTTCCTCAACCCATTTATAATACGATGCACCTGCGGCTGTAAAAATAAAGCTGTCATACTCATGTATTCTGTCGATCGCCGCTTTGAAAGTTGCTTTGATCTCAGACAGTCCCTCGGGAAAACGCCAGTACCACACGGGGTCAATATGTGCGTTGCCAATGAGGTGTATTTGTTTTTTGTTCATTTTGTGATCCTCATTTCATTGGGATTTGCTGTAATTATAGCATAACTGATTCTCAAATGCAATGTGTTTCTTTCACCAAACATCAAAATCCCCCGAAGACCAAAGTCACGAGGGATTTTCTTTATTCAGACACCGTACTTGATCCGCACACGCTCGAGCTTGTCACCGAACGGCTTTGCGAGGAACCACAGAAATACAAAATTCGACACGGCGTACAGAAGAGTATGCGGAGCAGCCGTGATCATCGCCGCGAGGTAAAGTTCTGCATCCAGTCCGCCGCTGTACCACATCACAGACCACACATCCATAATCAGCGAATACGCCGCGCCGGAGAAGACACCGTAAATGCACATGAGTATGCGGTTATTTTTGAGCCATCGGGCGAGATAGCCTGCGAACAGTCCGATCAGCCCCCATGCGAGCATCTGGAACGGAGTCCACGGTCCCTGCCCGAAGTAGAAGTTCGACAGGCACGCGGCAAGAGCACCGACGAAAAATCCGCACTCGCCGCCGAGATACACCGCTGTGATAACGGTCAGCGCAGTAATCGGCTTGAAAAAAGGTATGAACCGTCCAGCAACACACAGCGCAGTCATAACGGCGGCGATCACCAAGCGTCTTGAACCTGTGATCTTCCGCTCAAATCCCGCAAAAAACAGCACCAGAGCGAGTACTGCCACGCCGAGTGAAACAAGAAGATACTGTTCTGCCTCGACTGCGTAAACTCCGAGCATAACGAGCGACGGGATTGCCGCAAACGGGATGACGATTTTCAGAACACTTCGCAGAGTTTTGTTTTTTATCACGATCATAACTCAGCCTCCGCGCGGTTAAGACGGCACAGCTCAGCCGCATCGTCAAGTGTCACGGCGTTGTCGTAGTATCCCTTGGTCATCCGACCGATCGCGGTGGTGTAGAAGCTGTTTTCGGCAAAAAATGCCCGCGGAACGCCCTCCGACACGATACTTCCTCTGAACAACATGGCGCATCTGTCAGCACACACGGCGGCAAACTCGACATCGTGAGTAACAATAACGACCGTCATGCCGTTTTTCTTCAAGCTCCGTATCACGTCGGCAAACAGGGATTTCGCGTGCGCGTCCAGTCCCTTTGTCGGCTCATCGAGGAGAAGTATCTTCGGCTGACCTGCAAGAACTTTCGCAAGTGCGGCAAGCTGCATCTCCCCTCCCGAAAGATCGTACGGATGCTTATCGTAAAGCTGTGACAGATCAAACGGAAGCGCATCGTACACGCCGCCGACCTCAGCGATCTCTTCACGAACCGTATTACACAAAAATACAGTCTGCACATCCTGCGGAAGATAAGTAAGGCATCTGCGGTAGAGCAACTGGTTTTTGTAATCCCGCAAACGCTTACCGAACACACGCACCTCACCGCTGTACGGCTTCAATAGATCGGATGCCGCCATCATTGCGGTACTTTTGCCCGATCCGTTGCCGCCGAGTATACAGCAAACTTCGTTTTCGTACACCGTAAAGCTGAGTCCGCGCAGAACATCGGGTGAATTTCGCTCGTATCTCAGCCACAGATCCCTGAACTCGAGTGCGGGAGTTTTCGGGTGTCTGTATTCGTCAGCCTGTACGGACCGCACCGCATTGCCGAAGTTCGATCTGATATAGTCACGTCCGTCACGAACATCAAGCGGACATCTCTCAGCCGTACCGCCGAGTCTATGATATAGTCTCGCGGCTGACGGCATTGTACAGAGCAGATCCGGCTTATCCGCAAGGCTCGCGATAACATTCAACGGTGTGTCAAACACGAGCACAGATCCGTTTTCGATGACGAGCAGCTTGTCCGAAAGAGGAATCACCTCTTCCAGCCGATGCTCCACCATAACGACCGTCAATCCAAGCTCGCGGTTGAGTTTTTTTACTGTGTTTATAAATTCCGACGCTGTGATGGGATCGAGCTGGGATGTCGGCTCATCGAGAAGCAATACTCCCGGCTGCATTACCATAACCGACGCGAGGTTGAGAAGCTGTTTCTGTCCGCCTGACAGCTCTGCGGTATTTTTATCGAACCATTCGTCGATCCCGAAATATGCCGCCATCTCCGCGATCCGTCTTGCGATCACATCCTGCGGCACATTCATGTTCTCCAGTCCGAACGCCAGCTCATGCCAGACCTTATCTGTGACGATCTGCTGTTCGGGTTTCTGCATTACAAATCCGACTGACGAAGCCGACACACGCGCGTCAAGCTGATCAATCGGCACGCCGTCGAACAAAATCTTCCCCGACAAGTCTCCCAGCGGAGCAGATTCACGCTTCAGGAGCCGCAGGAGAGTCGACTTTCCGCATCCGGTAGCGCCGCAGACCGTCACGAATTCTCCGTCAGCGATCTCGGCTGAAACATTCCGCAGAACAGGAGATGAGCACAGCGGATAAGCAAAGCTCAGATTTTCGATTGTAAGCCGCGCCATCGCAGAGCCTCCTTTACGTCAATAAATGTCGGGATAAAGCAAAGTACAGCATACGCCGCATATCCGATCACACACTCCGCAGTCATCTCAGGGGAAGTAATCGCGGGGTAGAACTCAAACTCCGATCCTGCTGTTCCGAGAAGTGTAAGTGCGGCGAGCAGGACTGTGGAAAAAATCAGCACAGCGTCACGTACACGGAATCGGAACAGAGAATAACGGGACCGTCTGCCGATACCGTATCCGCGCGATGTCATGCTGTCGGCGGTGACGATACCGTTCTCGAGCACCCATGTCACAAGCACAGAGAATATTCTGACCTTTCCGCGCACCGAGTCGATGATGTTGTCCTCTTTGTACAGTCCGAGCGCTTTCTGTGACGCCGAGATTTTCTTCGTCTGCGCTATAAACAACGGAATATACCGCATCGCCATCGACAGAATCAGCGCAAGCCCCGGGGAGAGTGCACCGAACAGGTACAAAAGCCTGTCCTCCGTCATGATCTGCGAGAACGATCTGAACCAGTACAGTACCGACACGATCATTACCGCGGCAAAAATTCCGTAGATCAGAGCTTCAAACGTCACGGGATTGTTGTTAAGAACAAAGAGAACCGTCACGCCGTTGTGGGATACGAGCGGATTGATGCACACCATGACCGCAAACAGGAGCACGGTATAGAGATGCCCTCCGCCGCTGAAGCCGTTTCTGACAAAGAAGTAAGTCAGCGCGCCGCAAAGAGAAAACAGAAGGAGCACGGGATGCAGACTGAACATCGCGATTCCCGCTGATGCAAGGAAATACACCGTCACCGCGACAGGATTATGTTCTTCAAAAGTCCGCATACGCACTCCTCCTTTCATTTATATTATATAGCTTATGTTTCGGTTTTTTTCGTCAATCATTCGAGATCCTTACCCATCTCACGGCTGTATATCCACTCGATTATGTCTCCGTCCGAGAGAACATATTCTCCGCATCCGACCGAGGCTTTCTCACCGTTGACGAAATACATCCATCCCGACAGCTCACCGAAATCAAACTCGTAGATATTCGCGATGCCGGCAATATACGCCATGCTGTCGCTTCCGCTGTTATCGAGATGTATCCCGTACTGACGCGCGGCTTCGGTCAGAATGCTGTAAACCGTATCTCCCTCGGCGATCTCGAATTCACAGGGAGAAAGTACAACGCCGTCTGCCGGTATATGCTCGTCCAGACCTGCGACAGTTTTGCACATTACCGACATTATGACCGATCCGACTGAGTTTTCCTTGTGGACAGACTCGCCGCTGTAATAGCTGTCTGCGGACTGAAAATCCGTCATGACAACAAACAGAATCGCGGCTGACGCAAGAATTATGACGGCGATATAGTTCTTTCCCGACCGTTTTCCGGCAAGTGTCAATATCACGCACACGACCAAAGCCGCGCCGACAATGACTGCCGACACCCATATTTTATAGGATACGCCGCTGTTCTGAGGGATTGTTATTTCAATATCAGAAGCTCCTGCTGTTTCTTCAGGTACATCTTCCACCTCGTCAGCTTCAGCCTGTACGGATTCACTTTTGCCATTATCTTCGTTTTTTTCATTTTTATCTATTATTTCGGTCTCTGCAGTTTCTTCGCTGTCGGTCAGAATATAGATTCCACTGTCCACGTCAAGCATTCCGAGATACGCACACAGCGCAAGATACACCTGCGACGTCGCCATATTGTTCTGCTCACCGCCATCGGAATGACTGAATCCGCCATCCGCCAACGCATACTTTTTTACGCCGTCGAGCAGAGTTGATCCGTTTTTGACAAACCGTTCATCGTTCATACAGTCGATGCCGAGAGATGACAGGGCGATTATCACCTGAGCTGTACTCTCCGGATTCGGCACACCGTAGCTTGAATAGTCACCGTCATCAAGCTGACGAGCTGACAGGAGTCCGACTGCCTCATCAACCGCAGTTTGCACGCTGTCGTCCGATCCGTAGTACGGCGCGAGAGCCTGCACGGTCATTGACGTAACATCCACATCCGATACTCCTCCGGTAACAGCCCAGCCGCCGTCATCAAGCTGCATCGAGAGGATCTGCCGAACCACGCTGTCCGCAGTAAATGATCCGCCGCAGCCGTTGTTCAAGAGATGCAGTCCCCACACATAGCTCATGATACCCTGTGTGCCGATACTGTTCTCCGCGACAGATGAAATATAGTCCTCCCCTCCGCCGAGAGCTTTGAGGATAAACGCATATTTCTGCGACGTTGCTGCTGATGATACACGGTTTTCCGCTGCATATACGAGAAGCGACTCGCGGTATGCGGAAAGATCGTACTCTCCGTCCCGCATGAGCGCGATGACATACCAATCCGAGCCTCCGCCTACACTATCGGCAAGTGAAGTGTCAATCCAGTCCTGCACATCTGCGGATCCGCTGACGCTGAGATTATATCCGATTATGCTGTCGATGATATCCTGTGCTTCGTCCGCATAGCTGATATCATCCGCAGAAACACCGAGTCCTCCGAATACGCCGAAAACGGTCAGTACGCAGAGGATCAGTGAAAACAGTTTAATTTTCATGATTCTTCTTTCGTGAATTGATATATGCGAACACAGTGCCTGCAAATCCTGCGATTACGGATGCCGCCACGAAAACTGTGCTGTCTGCTGTCTGAGGTGCGTTGTTCACGATGCATACCGGCGGCACGAGAGTCTGTGTTTCGGATTCCGCGCTGATCACATATGTACCCGAGCCGTGAATCCAAACTACCGCGTTTCCGTCTGCGTCTGTTTTTACATCTGTTTTCTCTCCGTTTACGGTGATCACAGCGCCTTCAACGGGAACGGTGATCGGAGCATAGTTTTCATCCCATCCGCTTGCGGTAAGTGTGAGTGTGATGCTCTCGCCCGATGCCGTCTTTTTATCGAAATAGCAGAATGTATCGGACCACGCGGTAAGATCGGTATAGACATATGCGCTTACATGGTCACCGGCTGTTACGGGATCTGTAAGTCCCCACGCTGAAACGTCATTGTTCATATAGCCGTAGCTTCCGCCGTTTTCAGCGCCCCAGAGCTTTGTCATGGAGATACCGTAATCAGTAAAAGCAAAACCGTAGCCTGCAGCAGCGCCGCCGTCGTAGATTTCTTCATGAGCGCAGTACAGAGCATCGTTGATCGTGAGTGCGCCGTCTCCATCGATATCGGTTACTTCGACAGCTTCGTATGCCATTGCGCGATCACGGTTTCCGTCAGCGATTGTCACATACACGGATGCTGAGCTGTCGGATGCCTGTGATGCCGTACCGAGCGCGCCGAGAATCAGAATTGTTGCGAATGTGAGTGTGAGAGTTTTTTTCATGTCAGAGTCCTCTTTCTTTTCATTAATTTAACGGATTTCACCGTCATTTGACTGAATGTTCTTCCGTTTTGAACTGCGTTTTTTGTTTTTACGGCTGTCGGATTCTGCACGCGGAGATTTCAGTCCGGCATATTCAAGCGCACGGGGCCATGGACCGAGGTATGCTTTGATGCGGGAGCGTGTGACCTCATCGAAATCATCCTTTTGGGGCAGGCGTCCGAGCTGATCGGATTTTTCACTAAGAAGAGCAGCCGCCCACTGTTTTTTCTCATCCGCTATCATCACGTCACCTCCGAAAACAAAAAACTCCTTCAAGCGGTAAGACTGAAAGAGTACAACTGATCCATCAGAACCGCATCACAAAAAAGACTCTGAGATATTCGCACTTAAAACAAAAAGAGCGCACACCTTCAAAGCCGTCCTGCGGCAATGATAAATCGGCTGCACTCTTCTCACCCAAGTTAGTTAAACCTAAGAAGTTACGGCAGGTCTCCTGACTCATGATCCACCAAAGCGGTGAAAGAGCTGCCTTCTCAAGATATCCCAATGGCACAAAGCTCATCATGTCACGGCAGATTTACCGTGTCAAGTCAAATACAGTAATGGCGGTTGTTCCGGATTCGAACCGGATTCCCTTTTCATCTACTAAGTTTAAAACTTTTCAAACCGTATCTTCTATTATCATATTAAGTTTGGATTTATTATAGCACTTTGCGGGGGATAAGTCAATCGTTTGAGAGGAATTTCTCCGGTATTGCTTCGATGCAAAATGTACCGCCGAGAGCTGATTCGCTGCAGCAGCACATATAAATCCGAAAATGCCCCGGCAGGATATCATCTTACCGAGGCATTTGTTAATTTGTTCAGGCGAAGTTAGCTGTTTGATATACTGGGATTTGTTGCTCCGACAAACAAAAATGGTCAATTTGTTTTACTTAAATAAGTATCTGCCATTATCATGATTTCTTGCATATCTTGGAATTCTATCAAATCTGTTGCCTCTTTAATTTTAATCCATTTAATATCTCTCACTTCTTTCGCCTGCATTGTAGTATCCATAGATTTACTATAAGCAACGAAATAGACAACATCTTTGATGAAACCATCTTTGGGAGAATATGTCTCTAAAGTTCTAAAGCCACTATCAATGATGACATCCAAACCTACTTCTTCTTTTATTTCTCTTAAAGCGGTATCTTCTTCATTTTCGTTCTCTTCAACATATCCTTTAGGGACACCCCAATGTCCACCAAGCATTTGCTCAACTAAATAAAGTCGTTCGCCATTAACATTTGTATAAACAATTGCTCCGCAACTTTTTTCGTATATCATTTTTGCCAACTCTTTCGTCAAATTCAAGTTGATCGAACTGTCTTAGCTGTCGAATCAGACCTATCATTTATAGAGGCAGCATTCCCCTATCAGAAGCAAATCTCAGTCACAACGCCTGCCGTAATGTGCGCGTCAACGATCTCACCGCCGACAAGCAGCTTTATGTCAGCTTCCTTATCACACGCGAGCGAGCATTTTGTGACTTTTCCCTCAGCCCACGCCGCCGACACTGTAATTCCGCCTCTTGCGCGCAGCCCCTCAAACGATCCGCTGCTGTATTCCGCAAGGCTCGGGAGTGCGGGATGAATCTCGATCACATCCGTATGGCTCTGCAGAAGCATTTCCGCAATCGCAGCCGACGCGCCGAAGTTTCCGTCGATCTGGAACGGCGGATGGCTGTCGAACAGGTTCTCTTTTGTCGAGTTGACGAACAGCTTCTTTATCATATCAGCCGACTCGTTTCCGCTCATCAGACGGGCGTACAGGTTGATCAGCCATGCACAGCTCCATCCCGTATGACCGCCGCCGCTCTGCAGTCGAAGCTCGAGTGTCTTTGCGATCGCGGCCATCAGCTCCGGTGTATTTCTGTTGATCTCCCATCCCGGATAGAGCGCGAATGCGTGCGAGATATGGCGGTGTCCCGGTTCGGGTTCTTCGTAATCCTGAGACCACTCCATAAGCTGTCCGCGTGAACCGATCTTCAGCGGCGGAAGTTTTGCGTATACCGTCTTTGCTTCTGCAAGCTGATCGGGGTTTCTGCCGAGGATTTCTTCTGTCTTGATATACATCTCGAAAAGTCCGCGGATGATCTCGATATCCATTGTGGGGGAGACACAGAGGTATGCTTCCTTCTTCACGCCGTTCTCTTCGAGGTAGTATCTGTTCTCGGGGGATGTGGACGGGCCTGTTCCGAGCATTCCGTTTTCGTCCTCGAACATATAATCAAGGAAGAATCGTGTGCAGGCTTCGATGTAAGGATAAGCTGTATCTCCGAGAAACTGTGCATCCGGTGCAAAGAGATAGTGCTCCCAGAGAGAATAACAAAGCCACGCACCGCCCATGGGCCAGAGTCCCCACAGACCGTCGGCAGGAGATGCGAATCCGTAGATATCGGAAACATGATGCAGAACGGCGCCACGGCACTTATAGAACTCTTCTGCAACGCGGCGTCCGCCAGGGAGCAGGTAATCGTTGATGTATCCGAACAGCGGCGATGTGCACTCTGGAAGATTTGCGGTTTCTGCGTGCCAGTAGTTCATCTGGAGATTGATGTTGGTGTGATAATCCACGTTCCATGGACCGTTTATGTAGCCGCTCCATACGCCCTGCAGATTTGTGGGAAGTGATGATCCTCTGCTTGACGAGAGCAGGAGATAGCGTCCGAACTGGAAGTAAAGGTTCACAAGACCCGTGTCACACTCTCCGTCCGCAATACGCTTCAGTCTCTCGGGAACGGGGAGCGAATCGAGTGATTTATCGTAATCGTAAGCAATATCGGCGCGGTTCATGACGGACGAGAAATCCGCGATATGCTCTGCGAGAAACTCGTCGAATGCCGAAATCTCGGGAAGCACAGCATCAGAATCGGTCGCAATTGCGATATACACATCCACGCGGTCTGCCTGCTTTACGGTGATGTTACCGCACTCATCTGCCGTCATCTCGCCGCCTGCGGGAACAAAGCCGATCTTCACGCTGAACTTGTGTCCGCCGTATACTGTCTCACCGCAGACTGTCATAGTACCGTTTTCGGCAAAGATATCGGTAATTCCGTTTTTCTCCGTGCTGTCAGCCATCGGACTGCTGCCATGGAGATCATGTCTGCCGTAGCCTGCTGTGAATGAAACCGACGCCGGACGGTCAGCTTCGATACGCATTGCGATAATCTGCTTCGGGTATGACGCGAACAGAGTGCGTGTGAATCCGACTCCGCCTTTTTTATAGGTAACCTTTGCGATACCGTCGTTCAGGTTCAGCTCGCGGCGGTATTCCGAGACATCGCAGTCGCACGGATACTGCATATCGAAATAAAGCTCACCGGCAGTCTCATAGGATTTGATACGTCTGAAATACGGGTCAAGAAGCTCATGCGCGAGGTCATCGGCGTTCTCTCCGCGACGCAGTTTATCACGCACAGCAACGATCTTTTCGGCAAATCCGTCAGCGCAGATCTCCATAGACTCGCCCGACCAGATACGTTCCTCGTTGAGCTGAAGGCATTCCCTCTCAACTCCGCCGTAGAGCACCACACCAAAGAAGAATACACCGCTTGCACGTCTGGCCAAATTCATGATCAGTGT
>CAZPPN010000013.1:0-12822 GCA_964588425.1 uncultured Ruminococcus sp.
AGTCCGGGCACAGCTCATATTCAAGCTCGGGAACAACGTCGTTCTATGAGGTCAGACGTCTCATTGCGGCAGGACAGTATTCCGATGCCGAGCTGATTATTGACTCGACACCTGCTTCCGACAGAGGGGCTGAGTGGAACTACCTCAAGGGATGCCTGCTGACACAGAGAGGCTTCTACTACGATGCCATCCGATATATCGAGATTGCGTGCTATCTTGATCCCACGAATCTTGAATACAGGGAGGCCAAGAACCGCATGAGAAGCCGATCGCAGAATTACGGCGGAACATACCGTCAGATGAATCAGACAAACGACTGCGACCTCTGCGGAACCTGCTCGACGCTGATCTGCTGCGATACCTGCTGTGAATGCTTCGGCGGAGACATGGTCATTTGCTGCTGACAAAATCAATTACAAGGATTCTGACTTATTATGAACAACAAAAATCTGACTAAGAAAATTACATTATGCGGAGTTTTTGCGGCTCTTGCGATCGTGCTTCTCTATATCGGCGGAATGACGCTCCTTGATATGACGGTGCTTGTCGTCTGCTCGCTTATTACAATGATCCTCGTCGTCGAGACGGATGTGAAAATGGCATGGATCTACGCCGCCGTAACTTCGGTTCTCGCGCTGATCCTCATGCCGTCAAAGCTGTATGCGATATCGTATGTGATGTTCTCCGCGCTGTACCCGATCTTCAAAATGTATATCGAGAGACTTTCAGCGCTGTTTGCGTTTTTTGTCAAGGTTTCCGTGCTTGAGGTTATGTTTATCATAACAATCCTGCTTGTGAAGTTCGTATTTACTTCCGTGGAAGGCTGGTTCGCGCTCGATTTCATCACAATTATCGGCGGAATCGTGTTCTTTATCCTCTATGATCTGTGTCTTACTTCGGTCATCACATTCTATATGGTAAAACTGCGCAAAAGATTTCGCGTAAATAAATAAATTTGATACATAAATAACAAAAATGGCTTCGTTTCGTTGACAATGGAGCTTTTTTTATTGTATAATATAAGGTAGTATTATATAATGCAGATAATATCGCCTGAAAACAGGTGTCAGACAATAAAAATTTGCAGGAATTTCAGTAAATAAAACATCCGGAGATAAAACAATGCTTAAAAGTATGACAGCTTTCGGACGCGCCAGAAGAATGTCGCCTGACGCATCCCTCGATATCACCGCCGAGATCAAAAGTGTAAACTCGAGATATCTCGATACGACGGTCAAGATTTCGAGAATGTATTCGTTCCTTGAAGAAAAGGTAAAATCATATCTCGCAGACGCCGGAATCACACGAGGCAAGGTTGAGGTTTACATCGGTGTTGACGTAATCAAACAGGGCGGCATAGAAGTAATGCTCGATACGGAAGCCGCAAGATCGTATATTGCCGCACTTGAGACACTCAGAGATACATTCGGCTTGAAGGATGACATCTCGGTTATGAGAGTAGCATCCAATCACGATCTCTTCACAGTGAAGAAGCCTGAGGACGACATTGAGCGTGACTGGGAAATGATCCGCGCCGTGCTTGATGAAGCTGTCTGTGGCTTCAAGACAATGCGCGCCGCCGAGGGTGAGAATCTCTGCCGCGATCTTATGGAAAAAGCCGAGGGCATCAAAGCGTCCGCCGCAAAGGTAAAGGAGCTGTCCGAAGCTGATATTTCCGTTTATCCCGCAAAGCTCGAGCAGAGAATCCGCCAGCTTCTCAAGGATTTCGATGTCGAAACAACCGAACAGAGAATCCTCACCGAAGCCGCGATCTATGCAGACAAAGCGGCAATCGACGAAGAGCTTGTACGTCTCGATTCACACTTCAAGGCGTTTTATGAGATCGTGAACTCAAACGAAGCAGCAGGACGCAAGCTCGACTTCCTCGTGCAGGAGATCAACCGAGAGATCAACACGATCGGTTCCAAGGCAGGCAACTCCGAAATCGCGCATCTTGTCGTGAACATGAAGACCGAGCTCGAGAAGATACGCGAACAGGTTCAGAATCTTGAATAATAACAGCTATTGCAAAGGCAGAATATAAAATGAAATTCGTAAATGTTGGATTCAATAATGTGATCAATTCCGACCGTGTCATCGCGGTGATTGCGTCGGATTCTTCCCCGGCAAAAAGACTGATCCAGGATGCCCGTGACAGCGGACGCGCGATCGACTGCACCTGCGGAAGAAAGACAAGATGCATCGTGATCATGGATTCGGATCATATAATTCTCTCGGCAATACAGAACGAAACGATTTCCGCGCGGCTCGAAGGTTCCGAGGAAGATGACAGCGAAAGTGAGGTTCAGACTAATGAATAACGGAATCGTATTTGTGATCTCCGGCCCGTCGGGAAGCGGAAAGGGAACTGTCGTTGAAATACTCCGCGAAAAATGTCCCGAAGTCGGTGTGGCGGTCTCGGCAACATCGCGCGCTCCCAGAGAGGGAGAAATCGATGGCGTGAATTATTACTACAAGACACGCGAACAGTTCGAGGAGCTTATCAGAAACGGCGATGTACTCGAATATACCGAATACAACGGAAACTACTACGGCACGCTCAAATCCGAAGCTGAAAGAATCACATCAGCCGGACGCGACATGATCCTCGAGATCGAGGTTGACGGCGGCGCACAGATCAAGCGTCTGCTCGGTGACGAATGCGCGTCGATTATGCTCATTGCTCCCGATGCGGACGAGCAGGAAAGACGTCTCAGAGGCCGCGGAACGGAAACAGATGAAGTGATCGCAGGACGTCTCGAGAGAGCAAAAGCCGAAATCGCGGAAGCCGGAAAATATGACTACATAGTTGTCAACGAAACCGGAAAGAGCGAAGAATGCGCGGATCTGATCCTGTCAATAATGAAGACAGAGCATCAGTCATACCGCCATATGAAGAAGTATATCGAAGAATATTTCGCGTAAAATATAACTGACAAAAAATAAAATTAACATAAATACATCAGGGAAAGGTACAGAATCATGATTTATCCGTCCATTGGAGAACTTACAAACAACAATAAGATCAACCGCTATACTCTCGTAGTTGCAACAGCTAAGTGCGCGAGAATCATCACAGACGAATACGTAAAGCAGAGAGAACACGCAGAAAAGCTCGCTCTCAGCAAGGATTCCGAAAAGAAGAGCAATATCGCAAGCCTTATCAAGAAGGAATACAGAGACGAAAAGGCAGTAAAGACAGCTATTTCCGGACTTTACAGCGGCGAATTCAAGCTCATCGAGCCCGACGGAACAGAAGAATTCATCGGCAAGGGCAAGGTTGACGAGAGCGAAGTTGACAAGACAGAAGAAGCTCCCGCAGAAGAAAAGACTGAAAGCGAAAACTGAACCGCATAGAATACCGTAAAAATCACCGCTGACGAAAGGAGGAGAACAATGCCGCAGATCGCGAAGATTTATATTATGGATATTCCGTATCATGCAGATATCGCATACAGTTACTATATCCCTCATGATCTTGAGGACAGCGTTATCGCAGGCGGCATGGTTGAAGTTCCTTTCGGCAGGGGAAACCGCAAAATGACGGGTGTCGTTGCCGATGTCACATATGAAGAGTGCGGCGAGAAAACCAAGCCTGTCGCATCAGTGATAGGTGACGGACCTGTTCTCACGGGTGAACTGATCGGTTTGTGCCGTTTTATCAAGGAGTATACACTCTGCACATTCGGTGACGCAGTCCGCGCTGTGATCCCGTCAGCCGCCCTATCAAAGGTGATCACGTATTACCGTATTATCCCCGAAAACGAGCGCACGTCGGATATTCCGTTCAGCGAAGCATTTGAATTGCTCGGCGAGCGCGGACGTATTGTCTATTCCGCCGCGAAAAAAAAGCAGAAGTTTTCCCGTCAGTATCTCCAGACAGAGCTTGAGTTCGACTGCACGGGAATTATCGCGAAAATGCTGACATACGGTCTCTGCGAGCGATGTGTGGATATCAAAAACTCATCCGCACCCAAGATCAGACGGTATCTGTCTCTCTCACCAAAGCTGGAGTCGGAGTCAGAGCACGATCAGGCATATTTTGACGAAGTATTGATTCGCCTTCGCGGAAGCAATCAGAAAAAGATCCTCGACGGAATAAGATCGGCGGGACGCATAGTCGATACCGCTCTTTACGACGATCTCGGGATCAAGCATTCCGCAGGCAAGAACGCCGTTGACACTCTCGTGAATTACGGACTTGTATCCGTCACAGAGGAAGAGGAATACCGCAATCACTTCACGGCAGACTATATTGATGATAAAGATGATAGACCGTTCGTCAAACCGTCTCTGTCGGCTGAGCAGACGTCGGCAAGAGATACGATCGTTTCCATGTACGAGTCGCATAAGCCGTGTGCCGCGCTTCTTCACGGAGTGACGGGATCGGGCAAAACGAATGTAATCATGGCGTCAATCGACCGTGTGCTGGAAGACGGACGCGGTGTTATCATGCTCGTTCCGGAGATTGCGTTGACCCCTCAGACAGTCGGAATTTTCCTCAGACGCTACGGTGACAATATCGCGGTGATCCACTCGGGTCTCTCGGGCGGCGAACGCTATGATGCATGGCGGCGGATCAAAACAGGTCAGGCTAATGTCGTAATCGGCACGCGGTCTGCGATTTTCGCTCCGCTTCACGATATCGGAATGATTATCATCGACGAGGAGCACGAGTACACTTACAAATCCGACACAAATCCCAAGTATCACGCACATGATATCGCCAGATACAGATGCCGTGACCACAATGCCGTGATGCTTCTCTCGTCGGCTACTCCGTCGGTGTCAAGCTATTACAAAGCAAAAACAGGGGTCTATACCCTTATTGAACTCAAAGAACGGTACGGAAACGCTGTCCTGCCTGCCGTTCAGATATACGATATGAGAGGTGAGACGCAGAGGGGAAATCTCTCTCCTGTCGGAACACTTCTTGCGGACAGACTTCACAGCGATAAGGAAGAGGGGAACCAGTCGATTCTGTTCCTCAACAGACGCGGATACAATAACTATGTCTCCTGCCGTACCTGCGGAAAGAGCCTGAAATGCCCGAACTGCTCCGTGACGCTCACTTATCACGCGAAAAAAGGACATTTTGCATCAACCGATTCACACGACGATCCCGAAGCGTATGAAAACGACAGACGTCAGGGCGGTTATCTCACCTGTCATACCTGCGGATACCGTTCCTCTGTGCCCGAAAAGTGTCCCGATTGCGGAAAAGAACATTTTCTCTTCGTGGGCTGCGGTACACAGAAAGCCGAGGATGACATCGCGTTGCTGTTCCCGGATCTGCGGATACTGCGGATGGATTTCGATACGACTCAGGCGAAATACTCGCACGAGGAGATTCTTGCGAAATTCAGAAATGGCGAGGCTGACGTACTTCTCGGAACTCAGATGGTCACAAAAGGCCACGATTTCCCGAAAGTCGCGACAGTCGGTGTGCTCAATGCAGACAGCGCACTCGCAGTTGACGACTACCGCGCAGGGGAGAGAACATTCGCAATGCTGACACAGGTTATCGGACGTGCCGGACGCGGAGATATCCCCGGATGTGCCGTGATACAGACGTACAACCCAGACAACGATGTTCTGCTCATGGCGGCGCGTCAGGATTATAAGGGATTCTACGAAAACGAGATCAGACTGAGACGTGCCCTATGCTTCCCGCCGTTCTGCGATATCGCCGTGATAACTCTATCGAGCAAAGATGAGGGCTATCTCGGAGTCGCGACAAAGCGAATGTACGAGAGCATCATCGAATACACGAGAATGACGTACAGCGATATACCGCTCATGGTGTACGGCCCGTTTGAAGCTCCTGTATACAGAGTGCAGAATATGTGCAGAATGCGTTTTGTTCTCAAATGCCGCATCAACAGAAGAACGAGGGAATTTCTCTCTGAGCTGATGTGTGAATTTGCGAAAGCATCTCCGCCAGATTATAAGAGAACGATGATCTCCGCACGCACCGACAGCCGGCTTACGGTATCGGTCGATCTCAACCCGAGTACGGTGTAAACAGGTGTACATAATTTTTGAAGAATACGTTGATACGATAATTGATAAATTGATATTGATACAAAAGAGGATATAAATATGGCTATCTTGAATATTGTAAAGGAAGGCGATCCCACCCTTAGAAAGGTCTGCCGTCCCGTTACCGAGATCACACCCAGAATACTCCAGCTTCTTGACGATATGAAGGAAACTCTCGCAGAGGCAAACGGTGCAGGACTCGCAGCTCCTCAGGTGGGCATCCTCAGAAGAATCTGCGTCGTCGATACAGGTGACGAGGTTCTTGAACTGATCAACCCCGAAATCATCTATACCGAGGGCGAACAGCAGGAGATGGAAGGCTGCCTCTCTCTCCCCGATGTTTGGGGCATCACAGACAGACCTATGTATGTAAGAGTAAAAGCGCTCGACAGACACGGCAACGAGTTCACCGCAGAGGGGGATGAGCTTGTCGCAAGATGCTTCTGCCATGAGCTCGATCATCTTGACGGTCATCTTTTCACAGACCGCGCGGTTCATATTCTCACCCCCGACGAGGTTGAGGAATACATGGGCGGCGACGAAGACTGATTCGGTTGAGGTGGCATTATGAAAATACTGTTTATGGGAACGCCGGACATCGCAAAGATCACTCTCGAAGCGATCTGGGCAAAAGATGGCGTTGAAGTCGTCGGAGTCGTTACCCAGCCCGACAAACAGAAAGGCCGCGGAATGAAGCTCATCGCACCTCCTGTGAAGGAATTCGCACTTGAGCATAACATTCCCGTGTACCAGCCGCAGACTCTCCGTGACGGCGCGTTCCGGTCCACACTCGACGAGCTTTGTCCCGATATGATTATCGTTGCGGCTTACGGAAAAATTCTTCCGCATTATGTGATCGCATACCCGAAATTCGGATGTGTCAACGCGCACGCATCAATTCTTCCGAAATACCGTGGAGCATCCCCCATCCAGCGCTCGATCATTGACGGTGAGAGTGAGACGGGAATTACCGCGATGTATATGGATGACGGACTCGATACGGGGGATATTATCTTTACAATGAAGTGCGATATCACCGATGACGACGATTTCGGTTCACTCCATGACAAGCTCGCAGTTATCGCAGGGGAAGCTATGTGCAAGGTGATCGATCTGACGGAAAGCGGAGAGATCACTCGCACACCTCAGACAGACGAGGGAATGTCATACGCAGCGAAGATCGAGAAAGAGGACACTTACGTTGACTTCACAGAATCTCCTGCGGATGTCAGAAATCTTATCAGAGGACTCTCCCCGATGCCGTATGCTGTGACAAAAACACCGGACGGCAAACTGCTCAAGCTCACTTCCGCTGTTGTTCTTGACGGCGAGTGTGACAGAGAAGCAGGCGAGGTCGTGTCACTCGATACCTCAGGCGAGGGAAAGATTGTAATCTCCTGCGGCGGAGGACTTCTTGCGGTGACGGGCGTTGTTCCGGAGGGCAAGAAGAAAATGGCAGCCGCAGACTATATCAGAGGACGCAAGCTCTCAGAGGGCGACATTCTCCGTTCATGACAGCACGCTGACATCCGGCTTGACAGTACATTGTATCACCGCGGAAAACAAATGAAATGAGGGATACTTATGTATTTTTTCGGAATCGACTGGACGTACATCGTCTATGTTCTGCCTGCCGTGATCTTTTCGCTGTGGGCAAGCTATAATGTAAAATCAACCTTTGAAAAATATACCAAAGTCGCGTCATACAGGGGAATGACAGGGTACGATGCCGCGCGCCTGATCCTTGACGCAAACGGACTTCATAACGTCGGCATCACGCAGATCGCAGGAGATCTCACGGATAACTACAATCCGAAAACGAACGTGATCAGCCTCTCGCAGACCGTGTACGGCATCAGAACAGCGGCGGCGGTCGGAGTTGCAGCTCACGAAGCGGGACACGCAGTACAGCACGCCACAGGCTATATGCCTATCAGAATCCGTTCGGCTATCATCCCGATCACAAATATCGGATCGTCGCTGTCGTGGCCGCTTGTGCTTCTCGGAATCCTGTTTTCATCCCCGACCATTGCGTATATCGGTGTGATATTCTTCGGAGCGGCAGTGCTTTTCCAGCTTGTGACGCTTCCCGTTGAGTTCAACGCCAGCCGACGCGCGATCACGGCGCTTGAGGAAGCAGGAATGACGGGTGAGAGCCTGTCTGCCGCGAAGAAAGTTCTGTCGGCTGCTGCTCTGACTTATGTTGCGGCTCTTGCGGCGGCGATCGGTAATATGCTCAGACTTATCACAATAGCAAACAGATCAAGAAGAGACTGACGGTTTGAAACAGACCTACACCGTACGATGACGGTACATTCTCAGACGATTTGGCGAAAGGCATCGTAAATTATATGACTGACAAAAAGAAAAATCCCCGTGCGCTTGCTCTCGATTCGCTGATCGCGCTTGAGCGTGACGGACGGTATTCCAATCTTGAAGTGAATTCAGCGCTCGATTCATCGCTTCTTACCCCGGCAGACCGCGGACTTTATACAAGGCTCGTCTACGGGGTAACGGAGCGCAGAATCACGCTTGACTATATCGCGGCGCAGTTCTCGAAAATTCCGCCCGATGAGCTTGATCCCGATGTTCTCACCGCGGTAAGACTCGGATTTTATCAGCTCGTGTTCATGGACCGTATTCCGCCTCACGCCGCTGTCGGAGAGACCGCAGGACTTGTCGCGAAATCCAAAACAGGGTATGTCAACGCTGTTCTCCGCGCATTTCTCAGAGCCGAGAGACAGTACAGACTGCCGGACGGAAGTGACAGACTCGAATACCTTTCGGTGAAATATTCCGTTCCTCGAGGACTTGCAGAGATTCTGCTCGATTCTGTCGGAGACGGTGAGATTGAAGATCTGCTTGAAGCAATGAACAGAGAACCGCATATCGGACTCAGAGTGAACCGCCTGAAAATCACCGTTGACGAAGCTGTTCTGATGACGGGCGGCAGAGTGTCGGAGATTGCTCCGGATACCGTGCTTGCCGATACGCTTGACGAGTGTGTGAAGCAGGGAATCGAAGACGGTCTCTGGTTCGTGCAGGATGAAGCGTCACGCATCGCGGCGTATTCGGTTGGCGCTGAGGACGGCGAGACTGTCGTTGATACCTGTGCGTGTCCGGGCGGCAAGAGCTTCTCGATGGCAATAGATATGCACAACAGCGGAAAGATAAATTCGTTTGATCTGCACAAAAACAAGCTCTCGCTTATCACAAAAGGCGCGGAAAAACTCGGAATTTCAATAATCGAAACCGCCAAGCGTGATGCGAGAGATCCGGATGAAAGCCTCATCGGAAAAGCAGACCGTGTGCTGTGCGACGCTCCGTGCTCCGGACTCGGTGTAATCGCCAAAAAGCCCGATATCCGTTACAAGAATCCCGACGATATCGTAAGGCTGCCCGAGATACAGTACGGCGTTCTCTGCGGTGCTTCGGAATACGTGAAAGACGGCGGCGTGCTCGTGTATTCGACCTGTACTCTGAACAGAGCGGAGAACGAGGCAGTTGTCACAAAATTCCTCTCTGAGCACAGTGAGTTTGAACTCGATAAGAATACACTTGACGGCGGAATGAGAACATTCTATCCCCACAGGGACGGATGCGACGGATTCTTTGCCGCAAGAATGACGAGAATTAAGAAATAATCAAGAGATTTCAGCATGGATAATTCATTAAACAAACCTGACATAATGTCAATGACCGCGGAGGAACTGGAGAACTTCGTCGAGTCGATCGGGGAAAAGAAATTCCGCGCCGCTCAGCTCTTTTCATGGATGTCTAAGGGCGTGCCGATCGACGAGATGACAAATCTTTCGAAATCCTTCCGCGAAAAGCTGAAAACAGAGGCGGACTACCGTCTTCCCGTGATAGAGAAAAAGCTCGTGTCACAGATCGACGGTACAATCAAATACTTAATGGCGCTCGAGGACGGCGAATGCGTGGAATCCGTATTCATGCACTACGAGCACGGTACATCGCTGTGCGTATCGTCTCAGGCGGGATGCGCGATGGGATGCAAATTCTGCGCTTCAACGCTGAGAGGCAAAATGCGTAACCTTACAGCGTCGGAGATACTCGGACAGGCTGCGGCGGCTGCTTACGATACGGGCGAGAGAGTCGACGGCATCGTAATGATGGGAATAGGCGAGCCGCTTGACAACTATGACAACGTGATCCGCTTCCTGAAGCTCGTTTCCGACGAAAGAGGAATGGGAATCGGACTCAGACATATCTCGCTCTCTACCTGCGGACTTGTGCCGAAGATTTACGATCTCGCAGAGGAAGGACTACCGGTAACGCTGTCCGTATCTCTCCATGCTTCGGATGACGAAACGAGAGACGCGCTCATGCCTGTCAACCGCAAGTACAATATCGCAAAGCTGCTTGAAGCGTGCAGAACATATTTTAATAAAACAGGACGCCGCGTGTCGTTTGAATATACGCTCATCTCGGGCAAAAATGACTCAAAGAAAGATGCCGCTCGCCTCGCTTCCGTTATCAAAAAGGGAATGAGAGTGCCGTGCCATGTCAATCTGATCATGCTCAATGAGGTAGCGGAGACAGGACTGAAGACCACCGACCGCCAGAGAGCGCGTGATTTTGCGGCTGAGCTTCAGAAAGACGGACTGAACGCAACGATCAGACGCCGTCTCGGATCGGATATAGATGCGTCATGCGGTCAGCTCAGACTGAGAAAACTCGGCGCGGACGGAACAAATGTCATACAGAAACAGTCTAATATACATTAATCAAATCGAAAACAGCAATATATGAAGATAAATGACATGGTATTATGTGTACTGTGTCGAGGGAGTGTCTATGTTATTTTACGGTAAAACCGATGTTGGGAAAAAGCGTGCTGTAAATCAGGACAATTTCATAGTTAAAAAGTATTCGTCCGACGTGCTCTTTGCCGTTGTCTGCGACGGTATGGGCGGTGCAAGCGGAGGAAATGTAGCAAGTATGCTCGCTATCGAGAAGTTTACCGAGATACTTGACGCACGTGAAAAAGAACATCCTGCGTTTTTCGGCATGAGCGGAGATGATATTCTCGACCTTTTGTCCGAAGCTGCTACCGAGGCTAACCGCGCAGTGTTCAAAACAGCGTCAAACGATCCCGAGCTTGCCGGTATGGGTACTACTCTTGTCGGATGCATCATCTCGGGTGAGCATTCATACATCGTCAACGTCGGTGACAGCAGACTTTATGTGGTCGAGGGCGGGGATATCACCCAAATCACCCATGACCATTCATATGTTCAGTACCTCGTTGATCTCGGAAAACTGACTCCGGAGGAAGCAAAGCATTCGAAAAACAAAAACCTCATCACACGCGCAGTCGGAACTGAAAAAACAGTCGGTCCCGATCTCTTTACCTGCGATGTGAAGCCGGGCGTGTATGCCGTTCTCTGCTCCGACGGTCTCACAAACCATGTCGAACCCGAAGAAATCAGGGAAACCGTCAGCTCGATCGGCAAGGGTCAGGATATCCAGTCAGCCTGCGAATCTCTCATCAACTGTGCGAACAGCCGCGGCGGACTTGACAATATCACAGCAGTTATCCTGTCTGTTTGATTATCGGAGATACTGCAATGATGGAATTATTTGAAAAATATGTCGGACTTGTTTTCGACAACCGCTACCGTATCGAGCAGGTCATCGGTATCGGCGGCATGGCTGTCGTGTTCAAGGCTACCGACCTTCTTATGCGCCGCACCGTTGCCGTGAAGATCCTCAAGGACGAGATCTCCGGGGATGAGCAGTCGGTCAAGCGGTTCATCAACGAATCCAAAGCGGTTGCCATGCTCTCACACCAGAATATCGTCAATATCTACGATGTCTCCGTGCGCGAGAACATCAAGTATATCGTCATGGAATACGTCGACGGCATCACTCTCAAAAGCTATATGCAGCACAGAGAGGTACTCAATCTGCGCGAGATCATAAGCTATACAACCCAGATTCTCCGCGCACTCGACCATGCTCACAAAAAGGGAATAGTGCACAGGGATATCAAGCCGCAGAACATCATGCTTCTGAAAAACGGTATCATCAAGGTGATGGACTTCGGTATTGCAAAGCTGCCGAACGCCGAGACCATCACGATGACCGATAAGGCGATCGGTACCGTCTACTACATCAGCCCCGAGCAGGTAACGGGCAGCGATATCGACGCTCGCAGTGACCTCTATTCTCTCGGTACTGTCATGTATGAAATGGCGACCGGCAGACTTCCGTTCACAGCGGAGACTCCGGTATCAGTTGCGCTCATGCAGGTCAACGACGAAGCCGATATGCCGCGCGAGATCAACTCACACATCCCGACAGGTCTCGAGCAGATCATCATGCGCGCTATGGCGAAAGATCCGGCTGAGAGATACCAGAGCGCCGAGGAAATGCTCTCACAGCTTCTGAAGCTCAGAGAAAACCCGAAGATCATATTCAAGGAAAAGAGCAAAACCGCCAAGAACAAGCAGAAATCATCCCGTCCGAAAAAGAAAACGAGCAAGTCGATGTTCCCGATCATCATGGGCGTCACTCTTGCGTTCATGATCGCGGCAGGAATTTCCGTCTACTATATGGTCGATAAACTGTTCATCAGCGGATCGCTTAATAACTATATCTCTATTGATGTCGAGGATTTCACCGAAGCAAGATACACCGATGAGCTTGCGGATTGGTTCCGTGACAGCTCGTATTACCAGATTCCGACAATCAATTATGTCTACCATGATACTGTTCCCGAGGGCGTCATCGTGTCACAGGACCCTGCACCTGCGG
>CAZPPN010000013.1:12832-16617 GCA_964588425.1 uncultured Ruminococcus sp.
GTAAGGTTCTCCCAGGAAAGCAGAAATGCGAGATCACTCTTGAGATCAGCAAAGGTCCGTATACAATGATCCTCAAGGATTATACGATCCAGGATTACCGTATTGTCGCGGATGAACTGAGAAAATTCGGACTCATCGTCAATGTCGAGAACATCACAAGCGAGATCTATGAGATCGGATATGTAGTCAGCACCGAACCGGGAGCAGGAACAGTCGTAAAGGAAAACGATACGGTAACGATCTACGTCAGCCGAGGTTCTGATACCGTCAAGACTGCCGTTCCGAATTTCATCGGACTTACAGAAGCTCAGGTTCTTATCAAGCTGATGGATTACAGCCTTACGGTAGGGGACGTCGAATACGTGAAATCCGATACTGCGGCAGGTCTGATAATCGAGCAGAGCCTTGATGTGTACTACGAAGTGCCCAAGTATACCGAGATCGACTTCAAGATCAGCGGCGGACCGTCGTATTCGGGTGACGGAACAACGATCCCCACAGCGAGCGATATGAGACAGGTTGCTGATGATAAAAACAACAGCAGCAACGCTGATGACAAAGACGATAAGAACGACAAGGACGAGACAGACAGCACAGAGGAAACTCAGAAAGAAACAACAGGTTCAAGCGACGGTTCCCCGATTTTCAAGGATCCCGATTCATCCGGTGATGACTGGTGGGACGGCGGAGTGCTTGATGCTGGCGATTTCTTCGGAAACTGATTCAAGCCACAGTGCAGAGACAGTAATAACGGACAAATACTTCCGGGAGAGGGGATTTTTTGAACAGCGATAAGATTCATGGAATTATAACCCGCGGCGTCGGCGGACTTTACGGTGTCAGAGTTTCCGATGGCGAAGAGGTTCTTTGCCGCGCGAGAGGTATTCTCAGACGGGAGCAGATCACTCCGACTGTGGGCGACGAGGTTGTTATCGAACTCGGAACACGCGAAGAACTTGATGCGCCTCTTGAAACCGATGATGCGTCTGACAGAGGTTCGCGTGCAGGGGGCAG
This sequence comes from uncultured Ruminococcus sp., assembly GCA_964588425.1. Classification (GTDB taxonomy): domain Bacteria; phylum Bacillota; class Clostridia; order Oscillospirales; family CAG-272; genus UMGS1696. The sequence goes on from CAZPPN010000013.1 coordinate 13,847, forward strand.
AAACGGCAGAGGGCAGAAAAAAGAATATCACAGCAAAAAGAACGACGTCAGCGTGGACTATGTCATTGACGAGATCATGCCGAGGCGCAACCTGCTTATCAGACCGCCCGTCGCGAATCTGGATTATCTCTTTGCGGTCATCCCGTGTGCATCCCCCGAGCCTGATCTTCTGACAGCGGACAAGCTGACCGTTATCGCCGAAAATTACGGAATCGAAACGGTAGTCGTTATCAACAAAGCGGATATCGACCCGGCAAAAGCGGATTACCTTTGCGGGATTTACAATACTGCCGGATACAGGACGTTCAAGGTGAGCTGTGAAAGCGGAGAGGGTATTCCCGAGCTTTCCGCTTACATACGCGAGATATCTGCATCAGAGAACAGTCTGCACGTCAGCGGAGCATTCGCAGGTGTGTCGGGTGCGGGAAAATCCACACTCATGTCAGCGCTGTTCCCCGGACTTGAACTGAAAACGGGAACGGTCAGCCGCAAGACAGAGCGCGGACGTCACACTACACGCCATGTCGAGCTTTATCCCGTTGATATGGACGGATGCACGTTCTGGATCGCGGATACCCCCGGCTTTTCGATGCTGGACTTTACACGCTTCGATTTCTTCCCGTATGATGAGCTTGCGGTCAGCTTCCGTGAGTTTGCGGAATGTATCGGAGAGTGCAGATATACCAAATGTACCCACCTGCGTGAAGAGGGATGCGCCGTTATCGAAAAAATGAACGACGGCAGAATCGCTAAATCGCGCCACGAAAGCTATATGCGAATATATGAAGAGCAAAGGAGTGTACCGGAATGGAAAAGACGATGATCGGAACAAAAACAGCGCTTGTAGTAACCGGCGGATACTGTAATATCGACTATGCCAGACGTATCGTGCCGCAGTCAGTTGATCTCACGATCGCGGCTGACAGTGGATATTCGACAGCGGAAAAACTCGGAATCACTCCCGATATCACGATGGGTGACTTCGATTCGTTCAGTGGCTCTCTCCCGAAAGAAATGGAGATACTCCGCGTGCCGTGTGAAAAGGATGTCACCGATACAATGCTCGCCTGCGAATACGCCAAGGATAACGGATGCAGATTCATCACGATCATCGGCGGAACCGGCGGACGTATCGACCATTCGATCTCGAATGTGTTCTACCTCGAGGATCTCAGACGTCAGGGAATCAGAGTGAAGCTCACCGATGGCGAAAATACCGTTCAGGTGATCCTTGACGAAACCGTTACCGTTCCGAACGACGGCGGATATTTCTCGATTTTCGCGCTTGATTCGTGTGTTTTGACAGAAAGCGGATGCAAATATCCTCTGAACCGTGCGACGCTTGTGAGAGCAAGACCATACGCGGTAAGCAACGAGGTTGTGGGTGAATGTGCATTCGTGACTGTCGAGGGCGCAGCTCTGCTCGTGACAAGCAGGAGATAAGATAAACTGATATCCGTGGCACAGTTTCCAATTCAGCATATACTGTATACAGAACAGTCTGATGTGCGGAGGGATAGTGCATGAAAGTCGTTGTCTGGAAAAGTCCGCGGGCTGCAGTCCCGTTTTTGAAACGATTTTTCGGATTCGGAAAGAATAAATAACGTATAGAACCGTCTGATTCGGAACAAAATTCCGTCGGGCGGTTTTCTGTATATTCGGCGCGCTGTGTGGGATAATATTTTCGGAACGATTTTACCGGAGGATGAAAATGAACAACACAACTGCCGAGAACAATGTGACTGTGGAGCTTCTGTCTGAAATGCACCGCAATGTAACGATGGGAAGCGAGAACCTTGCATCTGTCGTGCCGATGATCAAAAATGCCGGACTGATGACAAACGTGACTGCCCAGCTTGAAAAATATGCCGACTTCACCAAGCGTACGGAAAAGTTGATGAATTCACGATCCGTCAAGCCGAAAGATCCGTCGCTGATGAAGATCATTATGTCGAGGGGCGGAATTGCACTCAATACGGCGTTTGATTCGAGTGACGGACATATCGCGGAGATGATAGTCAAGGGAACGAAAACCGGCGTCAAACAGCTTGAGGATACTTTTGAGCAGATGAAACGACGCGGGGTTGACAGCGATGCCGCCGAGCTGTGCGGTGAGATCATCGGATTCGAGAGACGCGAGATCGACCGCGCGAAGGATTTTATGTGAGACATACGTCCTAAACAAAACTATCACAAGCAAAAAAGTTTTGATCAAACTTTTTCAAAAGTTTGTGGTTTTCTTCCAGTAGGGCAGAAAACCTGAGCCGAGCTCGGAAGCCCGGAACACCCGATACTTCCGAAAAGTTCTTCCTTTTGCTTCTATTACTCCTTGCTAAAGGAGTAATAGATGATCTTGATTATTGCAATTGCAAAATGGCGTGCTGCATAGTATATTCTCAGATACAAATGCAGCACACCATTTTTTTGAAGAAAAAAGCGCGAAAAAATCACCAACCAAACACCTGTCATATGCAGCGCTGTTGTGCAAAACAGAAAAAGTTTGCTGCGGGAGCGAATATGGAGGCGGTAAATGTTGATTTTATGCCGATTTTATTATATAATATAGGTTGAGCAAAATTGCTGCCGAAAGGCTATCTAATCAAAGGAGTACATAATTCTATGAGCGAACTCGTTTATTCTCACGAAGTAGAAAACATGTGCTGCGTTGCCAAGGGACCTAAGCACGGTCCTGCTCCGATTCCGGAAGAAGGCAAGTGGGTACAGGCAAAGCAGATCACCGACATTTCCGCCTATACTCACGGTGTGGGCTG
>CAZPPN010000014.1:0-10164 GCA_964588425.1 uncultured Ruminococcus sp.
ATCAGTTTGAATGTATGCGGAAATGGGTAGATCACATCACACTGGTTACAACAACGCCGTATCTCTGGACAGGAGGTTCACACAACGGAGACTGGCTTGGACTCGATGCTCCGAGCGGCAGCTTTATGGGATCCACCAGACATGACTTCATCGCATCGGCATATTACGCACATTCCACATCACTCGTCATCCGTGCAGGTCACGCGCTCGGCATTGATGTCTCAAAATATGAATCACTGCATGAAAAAATCGTATCGGCGTTCCGCGCGGAGTATCCCGAATATCTGACGCAGACCGAATGTGCGCTTTCAATCAGATTCGGTCTTGCACCAAACGGTCAGGCGGCATCCGATCAGCTTGATTCCATGGTACGCTCCTGCGGGTATCTGGAAACGGGATTTGTCGGTACACCCCATATACTGCACGCGCTGAGTATGTACGGGCACATCGACACAGCATATGATCTGCTCCTGCGCGATGAATATCCGTCGTGGATTTTCTCCGTAAAACAGGGCGCGACTACCATTTGGGAACATTGGGACGGCATCATGGAAAACGGTGAATTCTGGGATCCCTACATGAATTCATTCAACCATTACGCTTACGGATCGGTATTCGACTGGGTATACACCGTTGCGGCAGGAATACAGACCTGTGAAGACGCACCGGGTTATGAGAGAATCCGCATCGAACCTCATCCCGACAGCCGTCTCGATCATCTCACCGCATCGGTGGAAACACGTCACGGTACAGTCATCAGTACATGGCGCAAACAGGACAGTATGTGGCGATATGAAATCACAACGCCGTCGGAAACTGACATAATCATCGACGGTCAGATCTATCACAAAACTGCGGGAACATATATGTTTTTCCGTGAAATAAAAGAAAGCTGAGGTATTATTATGAACACCACTCTTTCAGTCAATGGCAGAATATCAACCATTGCCGATCTTGTATCCGATCTTAAAGCCTGTATTTCCACAGGTGAAACCGACATGACGTGTATTCTTTTTTATGGTACATATTTATGTCACAAAACAAACACAGCCCATATCAGCTTACTCACAATGTGAAGTACCGCATGGCTTATCATTGAGTACACTATACCGTATCTGCGGTAAATCCAGCCGAAGAGCAGTCCGAAACAGCCGTTCATCATAAAGCATCGGAACACGATCATCGGAGTCAGTCCGCCGAACAGAACAAATGTAGCAGGAAGATGGCCGGCAGCAAAAAGAATCGCGGCTGTTATATTGGCGGTTGCAAACACCGATGTCGGAATATTATCCCTGTCATACTTTCGGCAGAATACTTTCCATATTATAAATGCGGCAAGCGACATAAAGAACAGCCGCAGCATTACTTCCTCGATAACACCGCCGTAGAGTATTGATGCAATAACGTTGTTTACCGTCACTCCGGATTCATATGAGGCTCTGACAGGTTCGATAACGCTGCCGAATGTCCAGTAGTCCAGACTGAACAGAATACCGCCGATCAGAGAAACCGCAAGTGTTATTACAAGACTTCTTTTACTGATCCCGATCGGTTTCCACAGCCCTGTTTTATCTGCAAGAATGTATCCGAATAATCCGCAGAACAAAGCGTAGCTGACCGTCTGCATTGCATAAACAACAATCAGCAACTCAACGCTCCCGATCTGTGCGACGATTTCAGCTATCATTTCTTCGGGCAAAGTCTCAATCTGCCACAAACCGGTGAATATTCCCGCGATTACTGCGATCGGAAGAAGACAGAGTGTAAACAGCAGAGGTTTTTTGATTTTGGTCATGATTCGTACCATCCTTTATTTGATCTGCACTCATTATACCGCATTACGCAGCGTCACAAGCAATACATTACGCCGGATGATTTTTATCAGAGCACCGTTATTATTTGATTTACAGATTCTCAAATCAGCTCCAACATTGACTTGCAGGGATATGTATGTTATAATTAAATTAATTGTGAACGTATCTGTCAAGTCTTTTCAGTTCAACAGGAGATGAGTAGTGTGATAATAACACCGAATACCGTACGCATCACATTTCCGGACGGCAAGGAATACATTCAGCCGTAGCAGTAGAATACGATCTTGAAGAAAGACTGATCTGTGCGGGTGATTCTCTTACACTTGAATCTTTCTTCACAAGCGATCTGGATATACAGGATTTTCTCAATGTCTACACAACGACAGTTATCGAGCATAACAAGCTGGGGAAAGAGCAAAGATCTGCCGACATATTGGGAAATCATGCGAAAAGTTTCCAAAACTTCACTTTACAGAGGTTTTTACAATGGCAAGATATTCCGCAATGACCCCGACGGTTGTACTGTCCCGAAAACTCAGCAGTTATTTATAAAACCAACGGTATCTGCGTAGTAAAAAGAATAAACCAAAAATAACAGCAGCAAAAATGCCTGTGCAGAATTTTTTCATTATCTGCAAGGGACTGTGTTTTGCTGCTGTTTTCGGTTAATTAACTGATTCAAAGACTCAGCAGATCGCAGAGCTGTTCACGGGACGTACAGTTGAGACGTTTCAGCAGATGCGATGCATAACGGTCAAACTCGGTGTGGTCAATAAGCCTGAACGCTGCCGCCATACCGTCGATCAGGACGCTTTCCTCACGCTTCTCAGCCATACAGCCGAGTCCGAGAAAACGCATGATCGCATAAATCGCGCAAAGTGCAACATACTCGCTGTGCATACTCTCAGGTCTGTCCTGAAACGGAAACTGCGAGAAAAACATATGATTTACCAGCATATGCTCAAAGAAGATCTCCCAGTCGGGAAACAGTGCTTCAAAATGAGTTTTTGCCGTCAGATAGTTTCTTACCGCGTTCTCACCTTTGTCAAAATACGCAAGCGCCGCTTCTCCGCAATCACGGATGCTCTGACTGCGCGTATCAAGTATTTCCATCATCTGCTCAACAACAGATATACCGAAATCAAGGTGTTCCGCGCCGATATCGTTTACTTCATGAACATCATTTTCCCATGCAGGATTCTCTTCAAGGATACTGTCAAGCAATGCTTTGTCACGGTTTTCAAGCGCTGTATCCATCCGATCCAACACATCCCCGAGATGCACAATCCTCTGCGGAAGCGGCATGGTTCGGTTCTGTATCACGGAAATCAGATACATCCGTATTTTCTGCTCCAGCCCGAGCGTCTCAAAAACGGATTTGCGTTCGACATTCGGCGGCATCCGAATTGTCAGCTTTTGGGATGAAAACGAAATCGGTTCTTTCTTCTCGAGCAGCATCTCCAGCACAGCCTCACAACTGTTGGCGCAGGAGCACTCATGGATTCCATCCTCGACACGGATTCCCCGAGGGTACAAGCGGCACACATCCGGAAGAATATCCTCACCCATCTCGGCATGGAGCGCGCATCGTCCGTCCTGCATACGCAAAGGGCAGTTTCCGTCATAGCGAGGCTCAAATCTCGCATACTCTTTTTCTGTGGGATGATCGATCACTCTCAGACCGCAGTCGAGCCGATTCCGCAGTTCTTTCCTGCACTCCACCCCGAGCAGATGAAAATAATTCTGCATTGATACAGAAATCGGCCATCCGACACAGCAGGCAGATCGGCATTCACCCATTTTGCATGAAAAATCCAAATAATAATCCGGCATAAAAAACTCATGTGTTTCTTTCATATGTTTCACAACTTCTCTATTAAATTTTATGAGACTGAAGAAATTTCAATCCGGGAAAATATTTTAAATTATTCGCTTTTATTTGTCAAGACGGTCAATAAAAAATTTACAAAAAATGTAAATAATCAGTTGATTTTCGCGTCAATCAAATATATAATTGATATGACTGAAAAATACGCTTGTTTTTCGTATATAATATTGATAGCATAATCCAAACAGGAGATAATTATGATAGATAAACTTCTATGTGCCGCTGAAAAACACCGCGGACTTATTCTTGAAGCCGAAAGATTCATCTGGGCGCACCCCGAAACGGGATACAAAGAAAACATCACATCCGCTTATATGGAAGACAAATTCCGTTCTCTGGGATATGAAATCACGAAAGCCGACGGTATCACAGGTTTTTACACTGTAATTGACACAGGCAGAGACGGGCCGGAAATCCTTGTGCTCGGTGAGCTTGACTCAATTATCTGCCCTGCTCACAAGGATGCAGATCCTGCCACGGGAGCCGTTCATTCATGCGGACACAATGCTCAGTGCGCGGCGCTTCTCGGTATTGCTGCAGCGCTCAGGGAACCCGGAGTTCTTGACGGACTTTGCGGACGGATACGTCTTTGCGCTGTACCTGCTGAGGAACTTCTTGAGATCGAATACAGAAGCCGTCTCAAAGCTGAGGGAAAGATAAAATATTTCGGCGGAAAAACCGAATTCCTGTACCGCGGATACTTCGACGGAGTTGACATTGCCTTTATGATTCACACCGGTGCATCGTTTGCCATTACCGGAGGATCGGTGGGATGCATTTCGAAAAAGATCATCTACAAAGGCACAGCATCTCATGCAGGCGGAAGTCCGTGGGAAGGCAGAAACGCACTCTACGCGGCAAACTGCGGTCTCAATGCGGTCAACGCGATCCGTGAAACATTCGCAGAGCCTGACATCATCCGCGTTCATCCCATCATCACTCACGGCGGAGATATGGTCAACGCTATTCCCGAGACCGTCACGCTTGAAAGCTATGTCCGCGGAAGCAGTTTTGACGCGATAACCAAAGCCAACAAAAAGGTAAACCGTGCGCTGACCGGTGCTGCTCTGTCAATCGGCACGAATATCGAAATCATTGACGCACCCGGTTACGGTCCTCTCCGCAATTCTTCGGGGATGATGACACTCGCTGCCGATGCCGCAAAACTGGCGATCCCGAACCGTGAGATGTACTTCGGCAATGAAATGGGCTCCGGCAGTACCGATATGGGTGACCTTGCCGCTGTGATGCCTGTCGTTCACCCGTATTCGGGCGGATCAAGAGGCAAGTCGCACGGAAACAACTACGAGATTTTCGATCCCGAAGCAGCGTGTGTTGACTCCGCAAAGTGGCAGCTCGGTATGCTGTATCTCCTGCTGAAAGACGGGGGTGCGCTTGCCGAAAAGATCATTTCCGAATACGACGCACCGTTCAAGTCAAAGGAAGAATACCTCGCGTTCATCGACAGCCTCAACTGTGACGGAAACCGCATAGACTACCGCGACGACGGTACAGCAACGGTTCTCTGCTGAGACAAAAGAACAGCATATATTAAACAAGCTGCCGTTTTTGGGGATGGTTTCCCGGATTCGGCAGCTTGCTGTATTGTGTAAATCCCAAATACCTCTTTTTTCCTAATAAAATGTGCTATAATAAAATATCGAAGAATATTTATTCAACGGAGGCATTATGGCTCAGAAAAGACCTACCGACCGTCAGAAAAATGTGACAGGTTAGGGTAAAGAAATCAAACGACGCGGATCGGGTCTCGGCACAGGGCGTGTCGGCTCAACTTCCGAAAGACCCTCGGGTACAGGCACTTCATTCGCTCCGGCATCCCAAAGATCAGGCAGAGGTACCACAAGATCCGGAGTCGATTTATCAAAAATCATCCCGATTATTCTCATTCTGCTTCTCAGCGGCGGAGGCGGATGCAAGAGTTGGCAGAACAATGCGATCAGCAGTCAGAACAATGCGATCAGCAGTCAGAAAAACCAGATCCGGCATGTCAATGACAGCGAAATGGTCTGCCTTGAAAAGGATCTCGGAAGCGTTTCAACGACTGCTTCCGACACTCTTTCGGATTTCATTCGCTGGTGCGACGAAAATTATCCCGCAAACCGTACCGCCCTTATCTTCTGGGATCACGGCGGTGGATCTGTCAGCGGATTCGGTTATGACGAAAAATTTGTGTCAAGCGGCTCGATGACTTTGGGCGAGATCGGTAAGCTGATTATCGACGATTTTGTTGACACCTGCGCGAAAAAATGTCCCGGTCAGGCGGCAACTCTCTCAATCGTTGACCTCGCGGAAGCTGAAGCGGTGATTCCTGCGGCTCTGGCGGATTTCTCCAGCGATACATATGATCTCATCAAAAACGGCAATTACGATCAGGTTTCAAATGCGAGAAGCGGTGCCCGTGAATTCGGTTCATCAAGCAAGATCGACCAGGTTGACCTTGTGCACCTCGCAAAAAATATGAACACAGAGGAAGGCGACGCTCTTGCAAACGCCCTGCTCAGCACGGTAAAGTACAACCGCACATCATCCGGCATGGCAAACTCATACGGTCTGTCGATCTACTTCCCGTTCCGCAAAGCATCCATGGTTGATGACGCTGTCGGTACATATGAAGATATCGGACTTGATGACGAATATGTGCGCTGCATCGAGGCTTTCGCAAGCATGGAAGTCAGCGGACAGGCGGCAGGCGGCGGAACATCTTCCCCTCTTCCCTCTCTTATCGGAATGCTCGGAAGTATGGCAGGCTCTTCTTCCGGATCATCTGCCGGTGATGCATCCGAAATGATCGGTCAGCTTCTCGGCACATTCCTCAGCGGAAACGTCAGCAGCATCGCAGGTCTCACACAGGACAACATCGGATTCCTCTCCGGACGCGCTCTCGATGATGAAGCTGCTGCGGAATATATCTCGTCACATTATTTCGACGGTACTCAGCTCACATGGACTGACACCGAAAACGGCGCGGCAATCGTTCTCCCCGAAGATCAGTGGGAGCTTGTTCAGACGCTTCAGGCAAATATGTTCTACGATGACGGCGAGGGATACATTGATCTCGGACTTGACACGGTATATGATTTCGACGAAAACGGCAATCTGCTTGCGCCTGAGGAAATGACATGGCTCGCTGTCAACTCACAGCCTGTCGCGTACTGCCACGAATCCACGGTTTCGACCGGTGACGACTATATGATCTCCGGATACATTCCCGTACTGTATAACGGTGACCGCGCGGAACTGATTGTAGTATTCACAGATGAAGAACCCTACGGAACGGTTTCCGGCGTCAGAAGAGTCTATGCTGACGGAGAAACTGCCACTGCGGAAAAAACAATGGATACGCTTTCTGACGGCGATGTTACCGACTTCATTTGCGATTATTACAGCTACGACGGCGAATATCTCGACAGCTATATGCTCGGTGATGCGCTGACCGTTGACGGTGAACTCGAAATCAGCGATGTTTACATTGATGAGCAGTATGCTGAACTGCCGTATCTGTTCACGGATATTTATAATCAGCACCACTGGTCCGAGCCGGTACGGTAAACAGAAATAAATAGAATAACGCACGAAGTTCATGCTCTGAAAAACGAGTATGCTTCGTGCGTTTTTTGTTATATTCATGTTGTTTTGAGATGAGATCCCCCAATCACAGCCGCCCTGCCTGAGTCAGCTGAATCGCGTGCTGCAAGTACAGCTTCGGTAATGCTAATGCTCTCCTCCATCGAAACGCCGCTCACGCCGTCTGAGATACGGTCGATGAACAAGCGGAACACATCTTCCCCCTCAGGCAGTTCAAGTTCCTGTACACCGTCTTTGCCGATCAGCGTCACTTTGCCTGACTGATACTCGATCACGCCGAGATCTCCGACGATTCTGAGTCTGTCGTCATCGTGTGTCGGCGCGCTGTCCGGTCGGAAATAGTCCGCTGTGACAGATGCGATCGCTCCGTTTTCCATACGGAATATACACGCCGCTGCGGTTTCAAGATCGCCGTGACCGTTGTTTGACGTATTGTCCGTATATGCCATGACCTCGGTGAATCTCAGTCCGCTTGCCGCATACATCCAATGGACAGCATGGATCGCAACCCAAGGAATGATTCCGCCGAACGTCTCTCTGTTCTTGTAAAACTCCGCACGACGTCCGAGCTTGTACGATTTCCGTCCGTTCATCATGCGGATATCCCCGATCTGCGGTAAGGCGTTTCTCACGGCGATGCACCACGGTTCGTATGTTATGCCGAACATTGCGGAAACGAACGCTTTTGAACCTGTCGCCGCGCGTGTGATTTCGTCAAGTCCGTCATATGTTATTGCGAGAGGTTTTTCGCTGAATACATAGATATCCCGTCTGAGGCATTCTGCGGTATATACGGAATTGAGATCGAATCTTGTGTTGATTACGGTGACATCGGGATGACACTCAAGCAGCTCGTCAACACTTCCGAAGAGAGGTGCGCTGATCCCGTGTTTGCCGAGAGCTAAAATAACTCCGCTCATATCCTCGCCGTCAAATCCGGGACACACGCCCGCGAGTTCATGGCTCGGCAGTTCGTTCAGCGCGTAACTCCAATGCCCAGACGAGCCGATTATGCAAATTTTCACTGTGGTTTACCTCGGTTATGGTAGTTAATTCATTATATCACAAAAGATATTTTCAAGACTAAAAGCTTTTCAAGTCTGCAATTGAACTATATTATCTCAACCCATAGGATTCAGGATTCAATTTCGCATTTCTATTATCATCAAACTCTAATACAGGATACTCTTTTTTTATAACCATTGTATCTATCTCACCTCTCAAAATTCGTTTTCACATTGCTTAGTTTCAACGAGCATATAACAAAATGCCCGAGGGTGTTTCGTTCCATCGGACATTTGAAATACTGTTTTGCAAACACTCGCCTGAAAATGACGAGCTGTTTTTATTCACCAATTACAGATTGTAATATCTCTCGAATTCAGCGGGATGCGGAATTGCGGCGATCTGTCTGCATTCTTCTCTCTTTGTCTTGATGAAGTTTGCAATGAGTTCCTTCGGGAATACTCCGCCTGCTGTGAGGTAGTCGTTATCCGCTTCGAGTGCGTCAAGCGCAGCGTCAAGAGATGTGGGAAGACCCTTGAGCTTCTTCTTTTCTTCTTCGGGGAGATTGTAGAGGTTTACATCATACGGACCCCAGCCGTTCGCGTGAGGATCGATCTTGTTGATAACACCGTCGAGACCTGCCATGAGAAGAGCCGCGTAGCAGAAGTACGGGTTGCAGGTAGCGTCGGGGTTGCGGAGCTCGAAGCGGCGGAGGTTCGGAGTCTTTGCGTATGCGGGGATTCTGATAACTGCGCTTCTGTTGGATGTAGCGTATCCTACTGTAACGGGAGCTTCAAATCCGGGAACGAGACGCTTGAACGAATTTGTACTCGGGTTAGTGATTGCGCAGAGGGATGCGATATGCTTGAGAAGACCGCCCATGAAGTAATGCGCTGTTTCGCTGAGGTGTGAGTAGCCGTTATCATCGGAGAATACGGGTTCGCCGTCCTTCATGAGAAGCATATGAACGTGCATACCGTTTCCTGCTTCACCGTATACGGGCTTCGGCATGAGAGTAGCTGTCTTGCCGTGCTTGAGAGCAGTGTTGCGGATGATATACTTGATCATCATGCTGGCGTCTGCCATCTTTGACATCTGACCGAGCTGAGGTTCGATCTCAAACTGACCGGACGCGCCGACTTCGGGATGATGATACTTGATCGCGATGCCTGCCTGTTCCATGAGCATGCACATTTCGCTGCGGCATTCGTATGTGGGGTCGAACGGCTTTGCGATGTGGTAATTCTTCTGCTTGGGAACTACAACGCCGTGTCCTTCGCAGTCGCTGTTCCAGTAGGACTGATTTACATCGAGCTGCATACTGATATCGTTAGCCTGAACGGACCAGCCTACCTGATCGAAGAGGTGGAATTCGAATTCGGGTAGGATAAGCATGGTATCAGCGATGCCTGTGTCCTTCATGAACTGTTCAGCCGCGAGAACGATGTTTCTGGGGTACTGAGCGAGAGGACGGTTTTCGGGTGTGTCGATGATCATAGCGTTACCTGTCATTGACAGAGTGGGGATCTCGCAGAAAGGATCCATAACGGCAGTGTCGGGATCGGGAATGAACACCATATCGCTCTTTTCAACAACTGCGTAGCCGTAGTTGGATGGGTCGAAGCCGATACCGTCTTTTAAGGTTTCCTCGGAGAAGTGCTCAGCCGGGATTGTAACATGACGGTACTGACCGTTGATGTCGACCATCTTGAAATCAATCATTTTGATGTCGTTTTCCTGGATAAGGTTAAGAATATCCTGTACGCTTTTTGCCATACTATCTCTCCTGTAATATTAATTATGTGATGATGAGAATTTTCCATACATTAGTATACCACTTATTTTAATATC